>JACDFX010000078.1 GCA_013815575.1 Rubrobacter sp. | reverse complement strand
CGGTGCTCGAAGCGACCCGGGCCGCCATGGCCCAAGCCGGCTACGCCGACACCCGCGCCGCCGGCTACCTGGCGCCGCTGGCGAGGGCGGCCCTGATCGGGGCGCCCGTCCGGCGTGTGCTCGGCCGGCTCGGACACGACGACATCGTCCCGTTCGCCCGGGCGCTAGAGGCGGCCGGGACCGGCGGCCCACTCGCCGGCGCCCTCGCCTACACGCTCGGGGCGGGCAAGGACGCGACCCTGCGCGACGCGATGCGCTTCGCCTCCGGCCGGGACGCGCTTGCCCGCGAGTACACCCGTGGCTTCGAGGTCACGCGCGAGCTCGCGCGGCCCGCCCTGCTCTCCGCCCTCTCGCGGGCCGACTCCGTGCGCGGGGCGCTCGTGCAGACCTACCTGGAAGTCCTCTCCGAAGTCCCTGACCTCGACGTGGCCGCCGCCGCGGGGCCCGGCGAGGCCGAAGACGTGGCCCGAATGGCCACGGGCGTGCTAAAGGCCGGCGGCGTCCACTCCCGCCGCGGGCTCGAAGGAATATCCAACCTCGACGGCCTCCTGCGCGCCGACCCGCGCCTCGCCCCGACGGCGACCGAGCCACCCGTCATCGCCGCCGCCTTCCTCGTCGCCCTGGAGTACGGCCCGGAAGCCCTGACCCACCGCATCCGGCCCGCCACCGGCCTGGGCAGGGGCCGTTAGGGCAACCCGCCGCACGCCGAGATCCTGCCGGATAACTTGGGCTGACAACTGAAATCTCCCGTGAGGCAAATCCCACACCGGGGCGCGACCTGTGGGGGTAGAATCGAAGGCGTTGGTAACCTGAAGAGGAGGCTTTTGGCCTTGAGAGCGCTCATCATAGTCGGGCACGGTTCGCACTTGAACGAGGACTCGAGCCTGCCGGTCTACGAGCACGCGGAGCGCATCCGCCGGACGGGCGAGTTCGACGAGGTCGTCGAGTGCTTCTGGAAAGAAGAGCCCTCCATGCGTCACGCCCTCGATACCGTGGAGTCGGACGAAGTCTTCGTGGTACCGGCCTTTATCTCCGAGGGGTACTTTACCCAACAGGTGATCCCCAGGGAGTTCGGTCTCGACGGCCCGGTGACCGTTAAGGGACACAAGACCGTGCGGTACGCGGGGCCTCTCGGCACCTTCGAGGGGATGCCCGACGTGATCCTGGAGCGGGTGGAGGACCTGATGCGGGGCAGGGAAACCAATGGGAGGACCGCGCTCGTGCTGCTCGGCCACGGTACCGACCTCAACAAGAACTCGGGAGGTGTGATCTACCTGAACGCCGCCCGCATCCGGGAGCGCGGCCTCTACGACGAGGTGGGGGTCGGCTTTCTGGATCAGAAGCCGGAGATAGGTAGCGTGGTCGAGGACGCGGACGCTGACGATGTCATCCTGATCCCCGTCTTTATCGCCGACGGCTGGCACACCCGCGAGACGATCCCCGAAGACCTCGGCCTCACCGGCGAGGTCACGCACCTGGAGGGCAAGCGCGTCTTCTACGGCGCCCCCGTCGGCACCCACCCCTCGATGGCGAACCTCATCGTCGCCCGCGCCCGCGAGACGGAACTCTTGCCCGGCAAGGAGACGCAGGTTGTCTAGCACGATCCAGGAGGACCACCCCGGCGTGGCGGACGCGGCGGCGGCCCGCGAAGCCTTCGCCGCCTGGGTCGAGGCGGCCGAAGAAGGCCGCGTCTTCGGCCAGGTGCGCGTTAAGGCGGTAGAGCCGGGCATCTACTCCCTCCGGCACGTCGAGGACGCGGGGAATTCGGATCTGAGGCTTCACGAAGACCCCCGCGAAGCGCGCGAGATCTCCAAGACCACCGAGGGCGGCGAGTACAGGCCGCTCAAGAGCTCACCCAACCTCAGACGCGGCTGGGAGCTTCGGGTCTCGGGCGCGGTGGACCTCGTCGTCGCTATGAACTACCTCTACCCGGCCGGCGTCGTCCACTGGCACGCGCACCGGGAGGGGCGGCTGGAGGTGACGAGCTACCGGGAGAACGCCGCCCGCCAGAGCGGCATCTACAAGAGGGTCCAGCGCCTCTCGGACGAGGGGGTGCAGGACACCGCCCGCGCCTGCTGCGAGGACGCCGTGTGCCTCAAACAGACCCTCTGGGACGTGGACGAGGAGACGCCGCTCGTGATGGACCGGGGTGAGGGCGATATTCCCTGCCCCGAACCCTGCAGCGTCTTCGTCTCCCTCGCCCGCCGCGTCCGGCTCTTCGAGCGGGAGAAAAAGCGGGACCTCGATGCCATCGGCCTCTCCCCGTCCGAGAAGGAGGACCTCGCCGCCCTCGTCGAGGCCGCCGCCACCGGCCACGTGGACTTCGCCCGCGAGGCGGAGTTCGAGAAGCCGCTCAACGAGCGCCGGATGCGCTACCGCCGACTCACCCTGGCCCCGAAGTTGCGCCCCGAAGCGCAGCCTGTCTCATCCGCGTGAAGTTGTTTTCCGGCGCGGGTGATAGGGTATTACCAAGAGAATCAACTCGGAACCAAATGGAGGTCAATTCATGCCGAAAAAGAGAACGGGCGCCAAACTGGGCGCGAAGGCCGGCGCGAAAGTCGCCCCCGGGGCGGGCAAGCTTGCCGGCAAGGCGGCGCTGAAGGTCGGCAAGAGCCAGGCGAAGCTCGCCCGGGCGGCCATGAGCTCGAAGGAGCCCGCCCCGTCCCGCTTCCTCAAGTACGGGCTCTTCGCCCTGGCCGGGCTTGCGATAGGGGCTCTCCTGTCCCGCTCCAAGGGCGATAGTGGCTCTTCGTCCTTCACCGACACGACCGGGCATCACACGCCCGATCCCGGCAGTCCAGCGGGCAGGCGCGGCGAGACCTGGGGCAGCGGCACGCCCACGGGCACGTCCGGCGGTGGCGGCACCGCCGCGCACCAGAGCCCCGACGATCCCAACCGCACGGGGGCCGAGCGGGACTACTCCGATCCCGCCTCAGGGCCCCTGATCGGCGAGCACCACCGCGGGAGCGTCGCGGGCGTGGGCGAGGCCCAGGGAGAGGTCGAGCAGCGCATCCGCACCCGCATAGGCGAGGACCCGCGCACCGCGGCCATGCCAAGGGTCAACGTCGAGGTTATCGAAGGCGTCGCGGAACTGCGCGGTCCCGCCCCCTCCCAGGAAGCCAGGGAAGCCGCCGGCGAGATCGCCGCGGGCGTCGCGGGCGTCACCGAAGTACGCAACCTGATCGTCGTTAGCTGAATAGGGGTCGAAGCTTTCAGGTCTTGGGCTTTCAGGGCCGGTCGGTGTTCCCGACCGGCCCCTTTACGTTTCCCTGTTCTTGGGATTGCGTGCTCAAGTTGTTTATCGTCACGATGACGACCGCGTAGCCTGGGCTACCCGCCTACCTTTCTAGCCCCGCCCGGGCAGGGCCGAGGACTCTTTTTTTACCTGGAGCCCTATACCTAATCTGCTATGAGCCCTAGAACCTCGTCGCGTCTGCGTTCGAGCGTCGTCGCGTCGTTCGCCTCCACGTTCAGGCGGAGGAGGGGTTCGGTGTTGGAGGGGCGGAGGTTGAACCACCAGTCGCCGAGGTCCACGGTCAGGCCGTCGAGGTGGTCCATCTTGGCGGCTTCGTTCTCGGCGAAGTGGTCTTCGACCTTTTGCAGCGTGGCGGCGCTATCGGCGACTTCGGAGTTGATCTCACCCGAGCGAACGTAGGGGTCTATCGGGGAGATGAGGTCCGAGATGGGCCCTTCCTGGCGGCCGACGAGCTCGGCGACCGTGAGCATGGCGATGATGCCGGAGTCGGCGAAAAAGTTGTTCCGGAAGTAGAAGTGGGCCGAGTGCTCACCCCCGAAGGCGGCGTCTCGCTCGCGCATCTGGGGCTTGATGATGGAGTGGCCGGCCTGCGTCCGAACGGGCGTGCCACCCTCGCGCCTGACGAGCTCGGGGAAGGCCTTGGAGCAAACGGCGCTGTAAATGATGGTGGCCCCTGGCTCCTTCTCCAGCACGTTCTTGGCGATAAGGGCGGCTAGGATGTCGCCGTCGATGGTCTCGCCCTTCTCGTTCACGATAAAGCAGCGGTCGGCGTCCCCGTCGAAGGCAACCCCGAAGTCCGCGCCCTCGGAGCGCACCCGTTCCTGAAGCTCCTTGACGTTCTCGGGTTCTATTGGATTTGGGGGATGGTTTGGGAAGGAGCCGTCAAGCTCGAAATACATCGGGACGTACTCGAAGGGCAGCTTCTCGAAGAGGGGCGGAAGCATCTTGCCCGCCATGCCGTTGCCGGCGTCAACGACGATCTTGAGCGGCCTCAAACCTTCCGTCTCGATAAAGTTCAGGCAGTGCTCCGCGTAGTCCTCGGCGATGTCGGTTCGCTCAACCGAGCCGGGGTACTCGGCCGGTTCGGGGAGCTTACCTGAGGTGATGAGGTCCCTGATCTGGCCGATGCCCGACTCGCCGGAGAGCGCGATGGCTTTCTCCCGGCAGAGCTTGAAGCCGTTGTAGTTCTTGGGGTTGTGGGAGGCCGTGATCATGGCCCCGCCTGGCTCCTCCAGATGTCCAACCGCGAAGTACAGCGCGTCGGTCGAGACCATCCCGAGGTCGAGCACGTCCGCCCCGGCCTCCGTGACCCCCCCGATGAACGCCTCCTGAAGGTCGTCCCCGGAGAGCCTCATGTCCCGGGCGACGACCACCCGCGAACCCGAGAGGCCGAGGTGGTTGACGAAGGCGCGGCCGATGTCCCTGGCGACGCCCTCGTCGAGTTGCTCCGGGTACGTTCCCCGGATGTCGTAGGCCTTGAATATCGACTCGTCGATCATCTCCTACCCCTGGGCTCCTCTTGTTCTCGGAACGGCCGGCCAATTTTGGCTTCCGGTACAATAGCGCCTTATGGTCCCTCGTGCAGCGCTCCCCGTTCGGCCCCGCCGGTAGGCACGCCGTGGGACCCCGCCTCGTCTCCCTCGCCGCCATTTTCTACGGCCTGCTGGTCGTTGCCGCGGCCATCTGGTGCGGCCTGCGGGGAATGGAGTTGCCCATCTTCGGTTCGCGTCCCGCAGCGGGCCTGGCGCTTGGCGTGGCGACCGCCTTCGGAACCGTCGCGCTCTCGCTTCTGACGTACCGCCTGGTCCCGATCACCCGCAAGCTGGCAGAAGAGCTCGCGCCCAGCCTCGTAGACAGGGCCGACCGCTCCGGGTTGGTGCTTGTGGCCGTATTCTCCGGGGTGGGGGAGGAGGTCTTTTTCCGGGGTGCGGTGCAGCAGGAGTTCGGGATATTGATCGCCTCGGTCGCCTTTGGTCTGGCGCACGTCGGCCCTGACCGCCGGTACCTGCTCTGGACCGCCTGGGCCGTACTGGCCGGCCTGGTCTTCGGCCTCCTGTTCGAGGCGACCGGAGGCCTTCTCGCCCCCGTGGTCGCCCACGCCGCCCACAACGCCGCGACGCTCCTGATCTGGAAGCGCTCCAGGCAGGGTGGTAGCCCCGAGGCGTGAGCAACCTGCCCAACACCACGACCCCGAAGAGGACCAGAAGAACCCCCGGCCGGGCGATAGTCCTCGTGTTGGCGCTCCCTCTGGCGGCCGTCCTCTTCGTCGCCCTTGCTCCCGGCGGCGACGATTTCGCCCTGGGTGAGGAGATCTACGCCCCCGAGATCGAGGACATCGCCGCCGGCACGGGGGACGCGCCGTTCCCTCGCCGCGACGCGTCTCGCTTTGATGCGGACACGGAGGTGGTGCGGTTGTACCTGCGGGTCGAAGACCTGCCGCCGGGGCGGCGGCTGACCGCCGCGGTGGAACGCTCCGCCAGGTCATCGGCGGTGTTTCGGTTCTTCGGTAGAGAGGTCCGGGTTGCCGGCGGTGGGGAGGAGCGGCTCTCCGTCTCGGAGAACGGGGTCTCCGGTGTGGTGGCGTTCGAGGTGCGGGCGGGAGGAGCGCTGCCGGCCGGCAGGTACACGGTGGAAGTGCGTTCCACCGGCGGAAATAGGGGTGGCGCGGATGCCGTGCTCGCCAGAAAATACTTCCTCGTGGGGAACCAGTAGACCTAGTAGTCCCCGGCTTTTCGGATACAATGGGTTGCGTTATGAGAGCGGTCGGGGACCGGATGGCCGGGCCGTAGAGGGAGGGAAACATAGGGCGCCGCACGGATACCATGCTGAACGTCATGAGCCTGCTACTGGCCGGGTTGGGCCTCGCGGTCGCTTTCACCTTCTTCGCGGGCTCCCCCGCCAGGGACGCGGACGCCGCCGCCGGCAAGGTCGAGTCGGCAGCCCAAACCGCGGCGCCCCCCGAAGTGCCCGTCGTCTCGCCGAAGGTCGAGAAGTCGCTTGATCGCGCCGATGCCGGCAAGGAGCGCAAGGAGCGTCCGGCGGAGGTGTCGAGGGGGCCTAAAGACGAGACGCTCGAGGTGAGCATCCCGAAGATGAGCCGCGTCGACGAATCGACCATCCCGTACGCCGGCGGCACCAACGAGGCCGCCTTCAAGAAATACGCCGGGGTTCACCTGCGGGGCACGGGCAACCCGTGGGACAGGGAGGCAAACGTGTACATCGCCGGGCACCGGCTCGGCTACCCCGGCACGGACAGCTTCCTTGCCTTCTGGGACCTCAACGAGCTCCGCGAAGGGGACAGGATCTTCGTGACCGACGCCTCCGGGAAGCGCTACGTCTACAAGGTGTTCAGGGAATTTATCGTGGAGCCGACCGAGGTCTCCGTGACGCGGCCGTTAGAAGGGCGTAACATCGTGACGTTGCAGACCTGCACGCTGCCGGATTATTCGCGGCGCCTGATCGTGCAGGCCGAGAAGGTCGTCTAGAAGTTGAAACCAAATACCGCGAGGGGGGGATAGAGCTTGCTACGGTCGCCGGCGCGCAAAAAGAAGGAGACGGCCCCGGCAAAGAAGCGGGTCGAGACCCCTCCCATGACCAAGGGCAACATGCAGGTCCGGGTCGTCTCGCTGGCCGTGCTCATAGCGGTCGTCTTCGCCGTGCTTGGCGCCCGCCTCTGGTACCTGCAGGTCCTCACCGGCGAGGAGTACAACGTCATGGCCCAGAACACAGGCACCCTAACCGTAAAGGACCCGGCCCAGCGCGGCGTCATCTACGACAGGGACGGTGAGATCCTGGCGAACAACGAGCCGGGCTTGAACGTGACGGCCATCCCGAACGAGATCTCCCGCGAGAAGGTCGGCGAGCTGGCCGAGGTCCTTGGCGCCGACGCGAAATCCGTCCAGGGGCGCTATGACGCGGCCATAGACCTTGGGGCCGCCTACAGCCCGATCCTGGTCAAGGAAAACGCCGAACAGAACGCCGTCACGTATATC
>JACDFX010000077.1 GCA_013815575.1 Rubrobacter sp. | reverse complement strand
TCCCGTAGACCGGGTCCCCGATTATCTTCTTTTTCGGCGGCGCTGCTCTTCTGGGCATCTCTCCTCCTACGCCTTCTTCGTGCCGTACTTGGAGCGGCCCTGCTTGCGGTTGTTGACCCCGAGCGTGTCGAGCGCCCCGCGCACGACCTTGTAGCGCACACCAGGCAAGTCCTTCACCCGGCCGCCACGAACCAGCACGACGGAGTGCTCCTGCAGGTTGTGCCCCTCGCCAGGCACGTAGGCCGTGACCTCGTGGCCGTTGACGAGCCGGACCCTCGCGATCTTGCGCAGCGCCGAGTTCGGCTTCTTCGGGGTCGTCGTCGAGACGCGGGTGCAAACGCCCCGCCGCTGCGGGGAGCCCTGAAGCGCCGGCGTCGCCGTCTTCTGCGTCTGTCGCTCGCGCTTGTGGCGCACGAGCTGGTTGGTCGTCGGCATGGCCGCGCCTCTCTCTCTGCTTGAAAAGGGGGCTTCTACAACACTTTAAATCGCGATCCTCGAACAAGTTACCCGAAAGCAACAGTTCGTAACCGCGATGCATGATTTTAGGCTCACGGACCCGCTATGTCAAGCCAACTCCGTGATCGTCTGTTCGGGCCGCAAAGCGGTCAGCCTCCAACTTCTTGGCTGGAGGCTGACCGGCTACTTGCTACGATGCCGCTATATCGAGCTCGTCGACCTCGCGGGCCTTGTAACCCTCGACGGCCACGGTGAGCTGCCGGTAGCGGGGCAGGCCGGTGGCTGCGGGGATGAGCTTGCCGATGATGACGTTCTCCTTAAGGCCGACGAGGCTGTCCTGCTTGCCCTCGATGGCCGCGTCGGTGAGGACGCGGGCGGTCTCCTGGAAGGAGGCCGCGGAGAGGAAGCTGTCCGTCGCGAGCGAGGCCTTCGTGATGCCGAGCAGGATCGTGTGGTAGGTGGCGGGCTTGCCCTCCTCCTCTTCGAGCCTGGCGTTCTCGGCGAGCAACGTGAACTTGTCGGCGACCTGCTCGGGGAGGAGCGTCGAGTCTCCCGGGTCGTCCACGACGACCTTGCGCAGCATCTGGCGGACTATCACCTCGATGTGCTTGTCGTGGATGTCCACACCCTGGGCCCGGTAGACCTTCTGGACCTCTCCCACCAGGTAACGCTCGGTGGTCGTGGTGCCGCGGTCGTAGCGCAGGTCGTTCTCCAGGATGGCGTGCGGGTACACGGAGCCGTCCGTGATCGGGGTGTTCGCCCGGATCTCGGCGCCCTCGACGAACTCGGGCTTGAGAAGGCTCCGCTCGACCTTGTAATCCCTGACCTCGGTGTTGTCCGGGGAGGTGAGGGTCACGGTGATCATCCGGTCGGAGTCGCCCTCCGTCAGGCTGACGATGCCGTCTATCTCCGCCAGTGTCGCCTCGGCCTTGGGATGCCTCGCCTCGAAGAGCTCGACGACCCTCGGCAGACCGGCGGTGATGTCCTCGCCGGCGATACCGCCCGTGTGGAAGGTACGCATCGTGAGCTGCGTCCCCGGCTCGCCGATGGACTGGGCCGCGATGATGCCGACGGCCTCGCCCACGTCCACGGCCCGGTACGTCGAGAGGGCGCGCCCGTAGCACGCCTGGCAGACGCCCTGCGGGTTCTCGCACTTCGATGGCGTCCTGACAGGGACCAGCGTCTCGCGCGGCAGATCCTCCTGCCACTTGGCGAGGAGGCGCGGCATCACGTCCGTGCCGGCCTCGGCGACGACCTCTCCCGTCTCCGGGTTCACGAGGTCGCGGGCCAGAAAGCGGGCCGCGACGGAGTCGTTCGCGTCGCCCCGGCCGCCTTCGAGGAAGAGCGGCAGGTCAACGTACCCGTTGGTGCCGCAGTCCTCGGCGTTGACGACGACGTCCTGGGAGACGTCGACGAGGCGGCGGGTCAGGTAGCCAGAGTCGGCCGTACGGAGGGCCGTGTCGGCCTGGCCCTTTCGGGCGCCGTGGGTCGAGGTGAAGTACTCGAGGACTGAGAGGCCTTCGATAAAGTTGGACTTCACGGGCTCCGGGATGATCTCGCCCTTCGTGTTCGTCATCAGGCCTCGCATACCGGCGAGCTGGGTGAAGTTCGAGTAGTTACCTCTCGCGCCGGAGTCGGCCATCATAAAGATCGGGTTCAGGCGCCAGAGGTTGCCCTTCATGGCTGCCTCTACCTCGTTCTTGGCCTGTGTCCACAGGGCGATGGTCCGCTCCAGGCTCTCGTCGTCGGAGATAAAGCCCTGGTCCCACTGCTCCTCGACCTCATCAACCTGCGCCTGGTAGTTCTCCAGGATGCCTTCCTTCTGCTCCGGCACGACGATGTCGTTCTTGCCGACGGAGATGCCCGCCTTCGTCGCCGTGTGGAAACCGACCCTCTTCAGGGTGTCAAGAAGCTGGCTCACGAGCTCAGTCGGGAAGCGCTCCACGTACTCGGAGACGAGGGATTTGATCTCACCCTTCTTCAACACGTGGTTGACGTAGGGGTACTCGGCCGGGTCGTAAGAATCGCCCAGGTAGTCCCTCATGGTCTGCTCGACGTTCTCGTTGAAGAGGACGCGCCCGAGCGTGGTCTCCATCCGCTCGCCGTTGCGGCGGGCGATAACCTTGTTGTGGATCTTGAGCGATCCTTCCTTGTACGCGGCCTCGGCCTCGTCGTAGGAGGAGATCAGGGCCTTGGGCTCCTCGTTCTCGAAGTCCTCGCCCGTGGAAGTGATGTAGTAGAGCCCCAGCACCATGTCCTGCGAAGGAACGGCGATCGGAAAACCGTTGGCCGGCAACAGGATGTTCTGCGTCGAGAGCATCAGGACGCGGGCCTCGGCCTGCGCCTCGGGGGAGAGCGGCACGTGGACCGCCATCTGGTCGCCGTCGAAGTCCGCGTTGAACGCGGAGCACACGAGCGGGTGGACCTGAATCGCCTTGCCCTCGACCAGCACCGGCTCGAAGGCCTGGATGCCCAGGCGGTGCAACGTCGGTGCGCGGTTGAGCAGCACCGGATGCTCCTTGATCACGTCCTCGAGCACGTCCCACACCTCGGGACGCAGCCGCTCGACCATCTGCTTCGCGCTCCGGATGTTCGGAGCGAGCGCCCGGTCCACGAGAACCTTCATAACGAAAGGCTTGAACAGCTCGACGGCCATAAGACGCGGCAGGCCGCACTGGTGCATCTTGAGCCCTGGGCCGACCACGATCACAGACCGGCCGGAGTAGTCCACGCGCTTGCCGAGCAGGTTCTGGCGGAACCTTCCCTGCTTGCCCTTGAGCATGTCCGAGAGGCTCTTGAGCGCCCGGTTGCCGGCGCCGGTTACGGCGCGGCCACGGCGGCCGTTGTCGAAGAGGGCGTCCACGGCTTCCTGGAGCATCCGCTTCTCGTTGTTCACGATCACGTCTGGCGCGCCCAGGTCGAGCAGACGCCGCAGACGGTTGTTGCGGTTTATGACTCGCCGGTACAAATCGTTCAGGTCGGAGGTCGCGAAGCGTCCGCCGTCGAGCTGGACCATCGGACGGAGATCCGGCGGGAGGACCGGGATGGCCTCCATGATCATCCACTCCGGGCCGTTCCCGCTGGTGCGGAACGCGTCGACGACCTTCAGGCGCTTGATGGCTTTCTGGCGCTTCTGGCCCTTGGACGAGACGACGGTGTCGCGCAGGTCCTGGGCCTCCTCCACGAGGTCGACCTGCAGGATGAGGTCCTTGATGGCCTCGGCACCCATGCCGCCGCGGAAGTACACGCCGTAGCCGTACTCGTCGCCGAAGCGATCCTTCATCTCGCGGAAGAGCTCCTCGTCGTCCACGATCTGGCGCGGCTCCAGCGTCTGGAACTCCTCCCAGGAACGCCTGACGAGCGCGATCTGGTCCGTAGTGGAACGCTGGATGTCCGCTATGGACTCCTCGGCCTCCTTGTGGACCTTGGCGACCGTCGACTCGCGGTTCTCTTCCTCGATCTCGGCGAACTCTTCGGTCAACTCATCGGCCGAGCTCTCGCCTTTTATGACGCTCTCGCGCTTGGTGCGCAGCGCGTGGACCTGGTCGATCTCCTCGTCCCGGTCCTGCTCCAGCTGCCGGATCTCGTCCTCGACCTTGCCCCTGAGCAAGTCTATGTCGTTGGCCCGCTCCTCGCGGTCGACCCACGTAACTATGGAGCTGGCGAAGTAGAGAACCCTGTCGAGCTCTTTGGGACTGATGTCCAAGAGGTAGCCCATTCGGCTCGGCACGCCCTTGACGAACCACACGTGCGCCACCGGGGCGGCGAGCTCGACGTGACCCATCCGGTCCCTGCGGACGCGGGCACGGGTAACTTCCACGCCGCAGCGCTCGCAGATAATGCCCTTGAAGCGGATCCTCTTGTACTTGCCGCAGTAGCACTCCCAGTCCTTCGACGGGCCGAAGATGCGCTCGTCGAAGAGGCCGTCCTTCTCGGGGCGGAGGGTGCGGTAGTTTATGGTCTCCGGCTTGGTGACCTCGCCGCGGGACCACTCCCGGATCTCCTCGGCGGAGGCGAGCCCGATGGAGATCTTCTCCAGTTTATTTATGTCTATGTCGCGCTCAAGTCCCTGCACGCTCTACACTCCTCCTCTGCCGAAGGCGTCCGGCACGTCTTCCAGGTTGCCCGTCGGCTCGTCGCGGCTGAGGTTGATGCCCAAAGCCCTTGCGGCCTCGTCCCAGTCGCGCCGCTCCGTGTCCTCGGCCGCAGCCTCGGCGTTGTAGACCGGCTTGACCGAGAGACCGAGCGACTGCATCTCCTTCAAGAGGACCTTGAAGCTCGCCGGCACCCCGGGCTCGGGTATGTTCTCGCCCTTCACTATCGACTCGTAGCTCTTCACGCGGCCCACCCGGTCGTCGCTCTTGATGGTCAGGAGCTCCTGCAGGGTGTGCGCGGCGCCGTAAGCTTCCAGCGCCCAGACCTCCATCTCGCCGAAGCGCTGGCCGCCGAACTGGGCCTTACCGCCCAGGGGCTGCTGCGTGACGAGGGAGTACGGGCCCGTGCTCCTCGCGTGGATCTTGTCGTCCACGAGGTGGAGAAGCTTCAGTATGTACATGTAGCCGACCGTGATCCTGCCGTCGAACGGCTCGCCGGTGCGCCCGTCATAAAGCGTCACCTTGCCGCCGCGGCCCATCCCGGTCTTGGCCCCGCCGTTGTTGTTGACGGCCTCTATGGCCTTGTCGATGTCCTCGACCTCGGCGCCGGAGAAGACCGGCGTGGAGACGAACGTAGGCTCGCCGCCGTTCACGCCGAGCCCCTGGCTCGCGGCCCAACCCAGATGCGTCTCCAGGATCTGGCCGATGTTCATGCGGCTCGGCACGCCCAAGGGGGACAGGATTACGTCCACCGGGCGGCCGTCCTCCATGAACGGCATGTCCTCTTCGGGCACGATCTTGGAGATGACGCCCTTGTTGCCGTGGCGCCCGGCGAGCTTGTCGCCCTCCGCGATCTTGCGCTTCTTCGCCACGAACACGCGCACCTGCTCGTTGACGCCAGGCTGCAACTCGTCGCCGTCGTCGCGGCTGAAGCGCTTGACGTCTATGACGACGCCGCCCTCGCCGTGGGGCACCTTGAGGGAAGAGTCCTTCACCTCGCGGGCCTTCTCGCCGAAGATGGCGCGCAGCAGTTTCTCCTCGGGCGTCGGCTCGGACTCGCCCTTGGGCGTTACCTTGCCGACGAGCACGTCACCGGAGCCAACCTCGGCCCCGATGCGGATGATGCCGTCCATGTCCAGGTTCATCAGGACGTCGTCGGAGGCGTTGGGGATGTCCCGCGTGATCTCCTCGGGTCCAAGCTTGGTGTCGCGGGCCTGGATCTCGTGCTCCTGGATGTGGATGGAGGAGAGGACGTCGTCCTTGACGATCCGCTCGGAGATGATGATCGCGTCCTCGAAGTTGAACCCTTCCCACGGCATGAATGCCACGAGCATGTTCTTCCCGAGCGCGAGCTCACCCTGATCTGTAGAAGACCCGTCGGCCATGACGGTGCCCGCCTCGACCTCCTCGCCCTCCGTGACGAGCGGCCTCTGGTTGACGCAGGTGCCCTGATTGGAGCGGGCGAACTTGCGCAGGGGATACTCGTCCACCCCGTCGTCCTCGCGGCGGATAGTGATCCTGTTGGCGACGACCCGCTCGACGGTGCCGGGGTTGCGCGCCAGGATCACGTCGCCGGTGTCGGCGGCCGCCCGGAACTCCATGCCGGTGCCCACGTACGGGGCCTCGCTCTTGAGGAGCGGCACGGCCTGACGCTGCATGTTCGCGCCCATGAGAGCGCGGTTCGCGTCGTCGTGCTCGAGGAACGGGATCAACGCCGTGCCGACGGAGACCGTCTGCAAGGGCGCCACGTCCACGTAGTCGACCTCAGCCGGGGAGACCGAGGAGACCTCGCCCCCCTTGCGGCGGGCCAGGATCTGCTCCCCTTCGGCGATCTGGCCGGTCTCCAGGTCAACAATGGTGCTTGCCTGGGCGATCGTGAACTCCTCCTCCTCGTCGGCGGAGAGGTACTCGATCTCGTCGGTCAGCTTGCCGTCCGTGACCTTCCGGTAAGGCGTTTGCACGAAGCCGTAGTCGTCCACGGTCGCGAACGTCGAGAGCTGGCCGATGAGCCCGATGTTCGGGCCTTCCGGCGTCTCGATCGGGCACATCCGCCCGTAGTGCGTCGGATGCACGTCCCGAACCTCTATGGGGGCCCTCTCGCGAGACAGCCCACCCGCGCCCATCGCGCTCAAACGCCGCCTGTGCGAGAGGCCCGACAAGGTGTTCGTCTGGTCCATGAACTGCGAGAGCTGGGAGGATCCGAAGAACTCCTTTATCGCGCTCGCCACCGGCTTGGTGTTGACGACGGTCTGGGGGGTTATGGACTCCTCGTCCTGGGTCGTCATCCGCTCGCGGACGACGCGCTCCATGCGGTACATCCCGATCCGGAACGCCTCCTGCACGAGCTCGCCCACGGTCCTCAGACGCCTGTTGCCGAAGTGCTCGTACTCGTCGAGCTTGTGGCGGATGCGCTCGTAGTTGATCCGGCCGAACTCTTCTTCTTCCGCGACCTCCTCGGAGGTCTGGATGAGCCGACCGAGCAACCCGGCGATGTCCTCGATGGTGAGGGTGTGGTTCTCGAGAGGCACGTCGAGCTTGAGCTTCTTGTTGACCTTGTAGCGGCCGACCTCGGAGAGGTCGTACCTCTTGGGGTCGAAGAAGAGGCTCTGCACGAGGCTCTCGGCGTTCTCCTTGTTGACCGGCTCGCCCGGACGCTGGCGCCGGAAGACCTCCAGCAGCGCCTCCTCCTGCGAGACGATGT
>JACDFX010000076.1 GCA_013815575.1 Rubrobacter sp. | reverse complement strand
CCTCTGGGCCGCCCCGTCGCGGCCCGGCCACCAGATGGCTTCGGCGTTGGCCCAGACGCCCGGCCTCGTCCTCACGTACCCGCCGATCATCCGACGCCCACGCCCGAAAAAAGTTCGCGTACGATCATGCCGGGCCTCCCTTCCTTATACGATTTATCGTATGCAGAATATACGTATTTTAGTATGATTACAATGACGCTGTTCCGTTCGCTGAGCCATTTCGAAGAGGTCGCGTCCTTTGGAGCTCTGGCGCGGGTCCCGTATGGACGGCCGGTTGACCTTCGGGCCGCGGTACAGGTCTGCGGGTGTTTTTGAGCCGGAAGGCGCCGCGGCAGGGACCTCCGTGTTGGCGGGTTCCTGCCGGCTCAATTCCCGCTGGCGGTAACGGGGTCATGTCTAGAATCGTGTCCGCGCGGTGGTAAGAAATCGGCGTGCCGGGTGGTCTGATCCGGGGCAGGACTCACGTCCGTAGATCGGCGCTAAGGAAGGTATATGAAGATGAATTCGGAGAACGGGCAGGTAATAGCGCGTATGGGGAGCGGCCTGCGCACCGAGGTGACGGCGAACGGGTACGCCCTGGTGGCGGACGAGCCGGTCGCTTTCGGAGGCACCGATACCGGGCCGACGCCGTACGACTACCTGCTCGCCGCGCTTGGCAGCTGCACGGCTATGACGGTCCGCATGTACGCGGACCACAAGGGGTGGCCGCTGGAATCCGTACTGGTGCGCATGAAGCATGGCAAGATACACGCGAAAGACTGCGAAGAGTGCGAGACCGAGAATGGGAGGGTGGACCGGATCGAGCTGGAGTTGGAACTCGAAGGCCCGCTCGAGGAGCAGCAACGCCAGCGGTTGGTGGAGGTATCCGAGAAGTGCCCGGTCCACCGGACGCTCGATTCGGAAGTGCTGATCGAGATCCGCGTTTAAGAAACCGGGAACTCCGGCCGTTGGCGTGGGCGAAAGCAGACTAGAGCATCGCGAAGAGGAGGCTCCTTGAAGTATCCCGGATCTTCCGGCGGCGGCCCGAAAACCGACGATCCTGACTCGGGCAAGGGCGGCCGGTCCCACGGAGACGAGAGGTCTCTGGTGGGCTCCCCCCGCGCGAACAAGACGACGTCCCAACGCCACGACCCAATCGAAGAGGCCCCGGCGCTCGGCCGGGAAGCCGCGAGGGTCCTGCGTCTCAACGACATGGGCGGATGGACGAAGGCAGCTCCGGAGCTCTATCCCCACCAGTGGAGCTGGGATTCCGCGTTCATAGCCATCGGTCTCGCCCACCTGGACACCCGCCGCGCCGCGCGGGAGCTGGAGACCCTCTTCGCCCACCAGTGGAGGACCGGCAAGGTGTCCCACATCGTCTTCAACCCCGACGCGCCGCCCGAGAGCTATTTTCCCGGGCCGGATCACTGGTCCTGCGCCGCGTCGTCCCCCGATGCTCCGCCGGCTCCACCGTACACCAGCTGCCTGAGCCAGCCTCCGGTACACGCTATCGCGGCGCTGCGCATCTGGGAGGCCGCGCGGTTCGCGGGCGAAGAAGAGGTCTCTTGCGCACGGGCCTTCCTGGGGAGGATCTATCCTGGCCTCCTCTCCTGGCACCGTTACCTCATGACCTACAGGGACCCCGAGGGGTCTGGGCTCGTCACCATCTACCATCCGTGGGGGAGCGGCACGGACAACTCGCCGCGCTGGGACGCGCCCCTCGAAGCTCTTGCGGTGGGCGAGGTGGGACCTTACCCCCGCTACGACCTCCGGCACGTTGGCTCCCCCTCCCAGAGGCCCACGAACGCCGAGTACGACCGCTACCTCTGGCTTGTGGACCTTATCAAGCGCGCACATCGTTGCGACGAGGCGACGATCTACGAGTCGCACCCGTTCCTCATAAAGGACGTCCTCACCAGCGCCATCCTGGTTGCGGCCAACGAGGCCCTTACGGAGATCTCCTCTCTGGTCGGGGCGCCCGAGGATGACCGCGTCCTCATCTCGGGCTGGATGGCTCGGGGCCGACGGGGACTGGAGGGATGCTGGGACCGCGAGCTCGGCCTTTGCCTCGACTACGACCTGAGGGCGGAAGAGCCCATCCGGGTGCGCACCGTCGCGGGCTTCGCGCCCCTGATTGCCGGCTGCCTGAGCCGGGCGCGACTCGATGCCTTGCTACGTACCCTCGATTCGCCGGAGTTCTGCGGACACCGGGGCCTGCGCGGCCCGCTGCCGCCAAGCACCAGCCCGGAGGACCTGGGCTTCAGGCCCCGCAGCTACTGGCGCGGGCCGACCTGGCCCGTCGTCAACTGGCTCCTGTGGTGGTCGCTCGTCCGGGCCGGTGAGGTAGGGCGGGCCGAACGGTTGCGGCGGACGGCCCTAGAGCAGCTCGCCGTTCGGGGGTTCGGGGAATACTTCGATCCCTTCACCGGGCAGCTACTGGGCTCCGACGCCCAATCCTGGACCGCCGCGGTCGCCCTGGACTGGCTGGCGGGCGAAACGCTCCCGAAGGCGGGGTTGGCCTCATGATCTGGGGACGGCCAGATGCCGTTTAGAGTCGAGAGCCTCGCCGGCTTGGGGAGCCTCGTCAGGCTTTGCTGCCGGCCGCGGCACCTCCGCCGCACCTCCACCATCGCGATCGTCGTCGGCAGCTGGCTGACCCTGTTCAACCAGGGCGAGGTGCTGTGGGCGGGTGGGTTGAGTTTCGCGCTGCTGCTCAAGGTGTTGCTCAACTACCTCACGCCCTTCGTGGTCGCCAACCTGGGTCTTCTGTCGTCGGAAAGGAAGGACATGACGACCACGCCAGGGAGGTCAGAGAGCCCGCGTCCGACCGGGGACGAGAGGGAGGATCGGTAGCGCCGTGCGTGGCTTTGCGGGCTCGGGCGCTCAAACCACGACCGGAGGGTCCTCGGCTTGCCTCCGGCCGGTTCGGTGTGGGATCCCACAGCGGGTGTCGGGAGTCGGGGATGAGAAGCGGGCCTTGGTCGTACCGTACCCGGACTCCTACTACCCAACCGAAGGTGAGATCTCGGCATGAGGATGCTCTTCAGACTTGGCGGTACCGCAATCGTACTCGTCGCTCTCCTGCTCGCTGGCTGCGGGCCGCTCGGAGGGGACGGGGCTTCTCGGAGGTCGGGCGGATTGGAGCGGCAGGACTCGGCCGCTCCCCGGGACGTTCCTCCGTCCGGAGCCGAACGCGAGTTCGAGACCGACTTCACCAAGCACAGCGTCTCCTACGAGGAGATACTCTCCGGCGGTCCGCCCAGGGACGGCATCCCCGCCATCGACGAGCCGCGTTTCGTCGGGGTCGAGGAGGCCGAGGAGTGGCTAGGATCCAGAGAGCCGGTGGTACTGCTCCGGGTCGGAGACGAAGCCCGCGCTTACCCGCTTCAGATAATCACGTGGCACGAGATCGTCAACGACCGGGTGAACGGTGCTCCGGTGGTCGTGACGTTCTGTCCGCTGTGCAACACGGCCGTCGCCTTCGAGGGCACGCTGGACGGGCGGGAGCTAACCTTCGGGACCACCGGACGGCTGCGTTTCTCCAACCTCGTCATGTACGACCGCCAGACCGAGAGCTGGTGGCAGCAGGCCACGGGCGACGCCATCGCCGGAGAGCTTACCGACCGCCAATTAAAAGCCCTACCGGCCTCCATCGTCTCCTGGGAAGATTTCCGTTCCGCCCACCCGGGCGGGGAGGTGCTCTCCCGCGAGACGGGCTACAACCGCAGCTACGGCCAGAACCCCTACGCCGGCTACGACGACGTGGACTCCTCGCCGTTCCTCTACGAAGGCCCAAAGACGCCCGGAGACCTGCCGCCGATGGCGCGCGTGATCACGGTAGACGCAGAAGAGGAGCCCGTAGCCTACCCCTACGAGGTCCTCCGGGAGACACCCGCCATCAACGACGTCGTGGACGGAGAACCCATAGCCGTCCTCTGGCAGGAGGGGACCGCCTCGGCCCTGGACGAACAGTCCATAGATGCGGGCCGCGACGTGGGCTCCGCGGGAGCCTTCTCCAGGGAGCTCGACGGGAGGACGCTCACGTTCCACTCCGAGGGAGATGGTATCTTCGACAAAGAGACCGACAGCGAGTGGAACGTCCTCGGAAGAGCCGTGGCCGGAGAACTGGAAGGGAGCCGGCTGGAGCCCGTCGTGAGCATAGACCACTTCTGGTTCTCCTGGGCCGCCTTCCGTCCCGAGACGAGAATCTACGAACCCCAGGATGCGAGGTGATGGGATGAGAAGATCCCTGACGCTGATAGCGCTTATTGCAACAATACTCTCCGTCGCCGCCTGCGGCGCAGGCGGGCCCCAACAATCGGGAGGGGCGACCCCTCCACAGAAGAGCGCGCAAGATGGTGGCGAAGCCGCCGGCCCGGGCGCCACGACGATCAATGGCGAGGAAGTCAAGCTGGGGGGGCAAGGCGACGTGACGACGCTCTACTTCATGGCCGGGTGGTGACCGAAGTGCAGGGAGGAGGCTCGGGCGTGGTCCGAGATCCTTCCGGCCTACGAGGATCGTGGGCTAGAGGTGCTGATGGTCTCCGTAGACCCGTCCGAGACGCCAGAGTCCATCGAGGCGTTCAATGAGGCCGCCGGCATACAAGAGCCGCTGCCGACGATCCTGGACGACGGCGAGATCGCCCAAGAGTTCGGCGTGAACGCCCTGGAGACCACGATAATCCTCGACCGGAGCGGCGAGGAGGTCTTCCGCGAAACCGGCCCGAAGGACACCGAGAAGCTAGAGAAAGAGTTAGAGGGCGTCTTGTGAACGCCCTGCAGGAACTGGCCGCCCAGTGGCTCACCGGCCTGAGCGCGCTGCTCCCGTTCGGCTTCGCCTTCGGGGCGGGGGCCGTCGCGGCGGTAAACCCTTGCGGGTTCGCGATGCTGCCGGCCTACCTCTCGCTCTACCTCGGCACCGAGGAGGCGGGCTTCGAGAAGCGCTCCGCGCTCGCGAGGGCGCTGCGGGCGCTCCTGATCGGTAGCATGGTCTCTTTGGGGTTCGTCCTCCTCTTCGGGTTGGCCGGCGTGGTCGTCTCCGCCGGGGGAGGCGTGATCCTGGGTACCATGCCCTGGGTAGGGACGGTTATCGGGGCGGCCCTCGTCCTGATGGGCCTCTTGATGCTCGCCGGACGGACGCTCTACACCGGCCTCTTCGAGCGCCTCGCCGGGCGCATCGGCGACCCCAAAGAGATGAGCGTCCAGGGCTTCTTTCTGTTCGGCCTCGCTTACGGGCTGGCCTCTCTCAGCTGCACCCTCCCGGTCTTTCTCGCGGTGATGGGCGGCGGCCTCACCGCCGGGAGCTTCGCCTCTGGGGCGGGACAGTTCGCGAGCTACGGCCTGGGCATGGCTTCGGTACTCCTGGTCCTCACCCTCGCCCTGGCCTTCTTCAAGGCGGGCGTGATCTCCCGGCTGCGCGGCGTGGTGCCGTACGTGCAGACGGTCTCCGCGGTGCTGCTCGTGCTGGCCGGAGGATACATAATCTTCTACTGGTGGCCGGTCTTGGTGGGCGGACCCGCCCCTGCCGGGTAGCACCCAGAGCTTGTCATGAAGGAGAACGAAGTGCTTTACGGGCCATGTTCCGAACCCGCCAGCGGTATCCTCCGGGCGGTAATCGGTACGATGACGATATCCGTAGCCCACTCGCCCATCCCTGGCTTGACCGAGGCAGAGGGCCTTGAACGCCTCGTCAGGCGCCTCGTGGAGTACCGGACCGATCTCGCCGCGACCCGTGTCGCCTGGAAGAGGTGGGCCTGCTGCGTGGTCTTGGGGCGCCCGTCTAGCCAACACGCGGGCGGTGGGTTGAGGTGAACCGCGGCGAGGCCGGTCTCTCGGCGGTCCCCGTCTTCGGGCACAAGGATTACGGGGAGCCCGCGATCTTTACGCCGGCCAACCTATTGCGGGAGGCGAGGCGCCAGAAGGCGTTGCCCGAAGGGACGGTACCCCGGATCTGCGTGCTGGACCCGGATGGCGACATCGTCGAGCACCTGCGACAGACGGGCCGAGCCGAGCCGAACCCGTACTGGGCGTGCTACCACACTAGGATGCACGATGTTGTGCAGGATGGGGTCTCCTACACGAACCAGATGGCGAGCGTCGAGGGCGACTTCGAGAAGGGCGCGGCAAGCGGCAGCACCGACGCGCTGGCAGTCCTCGGCGCCACCGCGAGGCGCTGGATGGCCGGATCGGGACGGGCAAAGCCGTCGGTGGACGATGGCGACGGGTCTCCACGACGCCCGAGGGAAAGGTAATGATTCGGCGTCCTGTGTCGTCTGTCATGGTACCTCGGCAGCGAGCCGGAAGGAGCGCAAGCGTATGACGAGTAAGAACCTCGCAGGGAATCGCGGGTCCGCAGACGGCATCTACCCCTCCTCACGACTGGAGAGGGGGCTCCTCGTCGCAGCCATAGCAATCGCCAGCATCGGGCTGGGCTACCTGTTCTTCACCCAACTCTGGTGGAAGCTGCCGCCAGACTTCGGTTGCCGGGACGACTTTACCAGGGGCGGATTGTGCTTCTTTCTCCAGCACAGCGTCGAGGAGGCGGACGCCTCGAACAAGCTGCTGAAGGCCGAGATCGTCGGGTCGAACCCGGGGCCCGAGTTGAGCGTCCCGATAGGGTGGGCGACGCAATTAAACGCGGCGTTCATCGAGAACGTCGTGCAGCCCAACATCCGCTGGTTCGGGTACGTGATCTGGGGCACCGAGGCCTGGATCTTCGTGAGCATGTGTTTGGGGTTCTTCAGCCGTCTGGGCGCCTTGGCCGCCATCGGCATGTCCATGCAGCTGATGATCGGGCTCGCCCACACCCCGAACGAGTGGGAGTGGAGCTACATACTCATGGTGCTGCTCTCGGTCGCCATGTTCGGGCTCGCGCCGGGACGGTACTTCGGGCTGGACCGGCTGCTGCGTCCCCGCTTAAGGGCGCTGGGCGAACGTGGTAGCCGCGTGGGACGCTTGCTGCTGCTGTTCACGTAGAGTGCCCGTTCGCGGGTTCTCCAGAAGGATGCTCCACCGCGTGAGAGGAGGTCGAGTTGTCACCCGAAATAGTGGCCCTGTTGGTCCTGCTCGGTGGGGTCGTCGCGGCGGTCGTATTTACCATCCTCGTCGTCGTGATGGTCGACCTTTCGGCCGGCACGCGACCGCCACACGGGGACGACGGGGCGCGAGAACAGGAGGACCACAAACGCTAAGGCCGGTGGTGGCGGCACCGTTGGGCGGGGGCAGCAACGGCGGCTTCCTTATCTACACGTACTGGCTCGTTGAGTGCCTGGCC
>JACDFX010000075.1 GCA_013815575.1 Rubrobacter sp. | reverse complement strand
GTCAGCGGCGTCGGTGAGGTAGTGGACCCACTCGTCGGCGTCGTCTGGCACGAAGGAGAGGTTGCCCATCATCTTCATGTACCGGGGGAGCGCCGAGTCCATCAGGTGCCCGTCGGTGACGAAACCTTCGAGCTCCCCGGCCTCGTTCACCACCGGTACGCCGGGGATGTTGTTGTCGCGCAGGATCTTCAAGACCTCCCGTGCCGGGGTCTCCGGGGTGACGCTTACGGCGGTCCGCATCACGTCCTCCACCCTGATATTCCGTCGGGGTGCTGGTTCTCGATCCACCTGATCCCCTCGATCTCTCGTCTGACGGGCTCTCCCGCGCAAATTGTATTATCCTCTACCGCGTGCAGGAAGTCTTCGCGGTCGGCCTCTTCGTGGTGGTGCTCGCGCTTATAGCGTTCGAGTTGGCGAACCGGACGGTTGTGGCCCTCCTAGGGGCGGCCATCCTCGTCTCCTTTGGCGTCGTCTCCCAGGAAGAGGCGGCGGGCGAGTTCATCGACTGGAACACCATCGGGCTGCTCGCCGGGATGATGGTGATCGTGGCGATACTGGAGAGGACCGGCGTCTTCGAGTACCTCGCCATAAAAAGCGCCCAGTGGGGCGGGGCGAAGCCGGGACGCATCCTGATACTTCTCGCCCTCGTCACCGCCTTTCTCTCGGCCTTTCTGGACAACGTGACAACCGTCATCCTCATGGTGCCGGTCACGTTCCTGATCGCGGACGCTCTGGACACCTCGCCGATGCCCTTCTTGCTGACGCAGGTGATGGCCTCGAACATCGGGGGGGCGGCGACCCTGATCGGGGACCCGCCGAACATCCTGATCGGGAGCGCCGCGGACCTCTCCTTCGCGGACTTCGTCGTGAACATGACGCCCATCGTCCTGATCTCACTGCCGGTCGTCCTCGGCATCCTCTACCTGATGTTCCGCAGGGACCTTGCGGACAGGGAGGGTGCCAAAGAAGTGATCGCCAACCTGGACGCCGCAGGCAGCATCCGGGATGGGGTCCTGCTCCGCAAGTCCCTGATAATCCTCGGCCTCGTCATCCTCGCCTTCTTCCTGCACGGGGCGCTCCACCTGGAGGCCGCCACGATAGCCCTCTTCGGCGCGGCGGCCCTGATGCTCTACTCGGGGGTTGACGTCGAGGAGGTCCTGCGCGAGGTCGAGTGGCCCACCCTGCTCTTCTTCGTCGGCCTCTTCGTCCTAGTGGGAGGCCTGGAGGTGACCGGCTTCGTCGGGAGCATCGCCGAGGCGCTCACGGGCGTCAGCGGCGGGTCGTCGGCGACGACCGCTGTCGTGGTGATCCTGGGCAGCGGCCTGGCGTCCGGCATCGTGGACAACATCCCGTTCACGGCAACCATGATCCCGGTAATACAGGACCTCGCCGAGGCGGAGGGCCTCTCCGAAGCGGAGGTCCAACCCCTGTGGTGGTCGCTCGCCCTCGGAGCGGACTTCGGCGGCAACCTCACCCTCATCGGGGCCTCGGCCAACGTCGTCGTAGCCGGTATGAGCGAGCGAGCCGGGCAGAAGATCTCTTTCGTAAAGTTCATGCTCTACGGTATTCCCGTCACCCTGGCATCCCTGGCGTTGGCGACGCTCTACGTCGTGTTGAGGTATTTCTAGAATGGGCCGCCGGACGGTTGGAACCCGCCCCTACCCTATCGCTATGTCCTCCTGCGGGTACTTGTAGCGCGCCGGCCTCTGGCGCGCGGTCATCGCGATGATGAACGTTATGGGGCCCACGCGACCGAGGAACATTATGACCGCCACGAGGATCTTCCCGAAAGGGGAGAGTTGGGGGGTTACGTCGAGGGATAGGCCGGTGGTCCCGAAGGCCGAGGTGATCTCGAAGAGGGCCGGCAGGAGCTCCAGCCCGTCGGAGATCATGATCGTCAGGGTTCCGAGCACGATCAGGACGGTGGACAGGGCGAGGACGGCAAGCGCCTTCGCGACCAGCGCCCGCGGCAGCTCGCGCCAGAACAGGGTGATGTTTTCCTGCCCCCTGACTTGAGAGACTACGATGAGGAAGACGAGCGCAACGGTGGTGACCTTTACGCCGCCGCCGGTTGAGGTCGGGGCCGTGCCGATGAACATGAGCAGCGTCTGCACCACCAGGGTGGGGTCCCGCATCTCCGCGTAATCCAGGGTGGCGAACCCGGCCGTCCGGGGCGTGATCCCCTGAAAAACGGACATGGCCGCCCGCGTGCTGGTGGTCTCGCCCCCCAGCGTGGCCTGGTTGCCCCACTCCATCAGGGCCACGCTAAGGACGCCAACCACGACGAGCACGCCGGAGGCGATCAGGACGAGCCTGGAATGAACCGACAGCCTCCGGTCGTACCGGTAGCGGTAGAGGTCCACGAGAACCGGGAACCCGAGCCCGCCCAGCGTTATGACGATAACTAGGGAGCCGACGACGAGCCAGTCCCCGGCGTAGGGCACGAGACCTTCGCCGGGTAGGATCGTGAACCCCGCGTTGCAGAAGGCCATGATGGAGTGGAAGGCGCCCTGAAAAGCGCTCTCGCCCACACCCATCCCACGCCGGAAGAACCCCACTCCCAGCACCACCGCCCCGACGAGCTCCACCGCGAACGTGATGGCCGCTATCTGGCCGAGCAGGCGGAACGTGTTTCGCAGCGAATCCACGTTGTCTATCTCCTCTCGCACCGCGAGCAGGCCCCGAAAGCCCACCCGCTGGCCGATGAGGAGGGCGGCGAGGGTGGTTACCGTCATGATCCCCAACCCCCCGAGCTGCACCAGGACCATCATCACGACCTGACCGAACGGGGTGAAGGTGGTTGGGATAGTAACCGTCGAGAGGCCGGTAACGCTCCCGCAACTCACCGAGACGAAGAACGCGTCCGTCCAGGAGATTCCGTCCCGCGTCGAGACAGGCAACTTCAACAGCAAGGTCCCGAGCGCCATCAACGCCAGGAAACCGTAGACTATGAGGCGTGGTGTGGAGAACCACCGGGACAACACCGTCTCCCCCATCTCCTTTTCGGAACCCGGGCAGTATACCCATGGAGGCCGTCCCGGCATCATCTCCGAAAAAAGATACAATCGAATCCATGGGAAGGACAGCACCAGAGAGGAAGTCTTTGACGCAGCTAACAGACTCCTACGAGCGCAAGATGGACTACCTGCGCATCTCCGTGACGGATCGCTGCAACTTCCGCTGCCAGTACTGCATGCCAGAGGACATAAAGTTCCAGGACAAGAGCCACATCCTCACCCTCGAAGAGATGCTTACGTTCGCCGAAGCCTGCCTGCAAGTCGGGGTAAACAAGGTCCGCGTGACGGGCGGCGAGCCGCTGGTCAGAAAAGGCGTCGTCAAGTTCGTCGGCTGGCTAAAGGACCTCGGCTTCGAGGAGGTCACCATGACCTCCAACGGCTACCTGCTCGAAGAGAACCTCGACGGGCTCGTCGAGGCCGGCCTCGACAGGATCAACATCTCCCTTGACACCCTCCAGCCCGAGAAGTTCCGGTTCATCACCCGCCGCGACCACTTCGAGAAGGTCTGGCGCTCCCTGATGGCGGCGCTCGAGACCCCGCTCTCGCCCGTGAAGATCAACGCAGTCGCCATGCGCGGCGTGAACGACGACGAGATCTCCGCGATGGCGAAGCTGACCCTGAAGTACCCGATGCACGTCCGCTTCATAGAGCTGATGCCGCTCAACGGCGACACCGACGGCTCGCGCTTCCGCAAGCTCTTCGTCTCCGGGAAGGAGATCCTGGACAGGGCCCAGGAGGAGCTCGGCGACCTCAAGCCCGTCGAGAAAGACGACCCCGCAGCCCCCGCAGACGAGTTCCGGTTCGACGGCGCCCCCGGCACCTTCGGCGTCATAACCCCCATATCCGAGCCCTTCTGCGCCCGCTGCAGTCGCCTCAGGCTCACGGCGGACGGCAAGATCCACCCGTGTCTACTAACGGACTTGGATGTCCCCGTAAAGGATGCTATCAGAAGCGAAGACCCGATCCCGGCGATCCACAAGGTCTTGTGGGAGACCGCAAGGGTCAAGCCCGCCGCCGGCCTCACCCTCCCCGAGGAGTCGCGCAACCGCACCATGAGCCAGATCGGCGGCTAAGGCTCCGTTAGCGAGTCGGGAGACCCTCTCTACGTGCTCGTAGGAGATGATCTTCTGATCTGAAGTGACGAGTGAACAGCCGTTTACTCGCGCCGTGGCGACGATGATCTGGTCTGCGGGGTCGCGGTGGAAGCTACCCGGTAGTCGCGCCGATGCTACCGCTATTTCGGGGCTCAGTCCAATTAGCCTGATGCCCGGGTAATGCAGAGCAGACGCGATCCATTCTTCAGGCGGACGCGGCAAGACGAGTCGACCGCGCTCGACGAGCTTTGCCACCTCCCAACACGAGATGGCGCTCACCCCGATTACGTCGGACTCGGCCTCTTCGATGGCGCTGGACTGGGAGGGCTGTATCTGCGCATCGCCATGAACCCACCAGACCCAGACGTGGGTGTCGAGTACGATCATCGCCGCTCAGTTGGCGTTTTCCCACTCGTCTTCGGCAACGCTATCGAAAGGGTCCGAATACTTTATCGGCTCCCCACGACGCGCGTAGGTCTCGTCGTCCCCGGCAGCTTTACTCTGTTCCAGAAAGATGACCTCCAACCTTTGGCCCTTCTGGAAAGGCAGATTCTCTATAACGATGGTCCCGTCCTCGCGAACGATGATATCGGTTTTGTAAGCTTCCACGGCCCCTCGTTTCGTCTGCTACCCGCCAGGTCATCCGTAAGATCAGTCGGGTTCTATGGTGGAGATGAGGCCTTCGTTGTTTAGGCTCTCCATGTAGAGCTCGGCTAGCTCTTTGTGGGTCTTGGTGGCGACGGCCTTGCCGTTGGTGTGGGCTTCGATCATGATGTCGACGGCCTGGCGGGTGGACATGCGCGGGATAACCTTTTGCAGGGTCGCCACGACGTGCTCCATCGGGGTGAAGTCGTCGTTGTGCAGGATCACCTTGTACGGCGGCTCCTGGGTGACGCGGCGCTCTATCTCTATCCCTGGCTTGGTCTCCATGGTAGAGGCGTTTGGCCCCGTCAGTACGCTATGCGACATCGCTGCTTCCCGCACTATCATCTCCGGTTCGCCGTATTGGTTACCCACGCCAAAATACCGCGACATCGCCGGGTTCGCAACCCCGTTCGTCCACTACCGGTTAAACGGCAGCACTTTCTCAAGGACCTTCTCGGCCATTCGCTTGTTGCCTTCGGAGATCTCACGCGCCCGCGGTCCTGACGCGTAATCGGCCGGGTCGTCGCGCATGAGGCGGGGCAGACCGACGGGGCTCTTCTCCCCCCACCTCGCGAGCCAGCTCTCGGGCAGCTTCTCCGGCAGGTCCTGGTGGGAGACGGTGGCCCACAGGGCCGCCCACGCCCGCGGGACGACGCGCCAGATGTCGTAGCCCCCGCCGCCGGTGGCGACCCAGCAACCGCCGCAGAGCTCGTGGGCGAGGTCGTGCATCCTGGCCGGGACGTGCTCGTAGAGGCGGGTCGTCGCCGAGAGGTGGCTCAAGGGGTCGAGCTTGTGGGCGTCGCAGCCGTTCTGGGAGAGGATCAGGTCTGGCCCGAAGGCCCGCAACACCTCAGGCACGACGGCCTCGAAGGCGGAGATAAAGGAATCGTCGTCCGTGAAGGGTTGCAGGGGGACGTTGACGGAGTAGCCCCTGCCTCTGCCCTGCCCCGTCTCGTCTACCTCGCCGGTCCCGGGGAACAGGTGGCGGCCGGACTCGTGTATGGAGACGGTCAGGACGTCCGGGTCGTCGTAGAACATCCACTGCACCCCATCGCCGTGGTGGGCGTCGGTGTCGACGTAGGCGATGCGGATGCCGGGATGCTCCTCTTTGAGGCGCGAGATCGCGACGCCGGCGTCGTTGTACACGCAGAAGCCGCTCGCCCGGGACCGCATCGCGTGGTGCAGCCCGCCCGAGACACACATGGCATGGGTGGCCCCGCCGCCCATCACGAGCCGGCAGGCCTCCACGACCCCGCCCACCACGCGGGCGCAGGCAGCGTGCATGTCCGGGAAAAGCGGGTTGTCCCCCGTACCGAGGCCAACGTCCAAAAGGTCGGAGAGGAGCGCCGCCCCCCGCCCGGCCTCCTGGACCATGCGCACGTAGGTGAGGGTGTGGACCGTCGTGAGGTCCTCGTCGGTGGCGGGCTCGGAGGGGGTCAGAGAGTAGCCTTGCAGGAGGCCAAGGTCTCTGCAGAGCTCCAGGGTCAGGCGGAGGCGTAAAGGGTTGAAGGGGTGCTCTCCGCCGAAGCCGTAGGATTCCAGGGCATCGTCGTGGACGATGGCGGCGGTGCCGGTCACGGTCGGGGCGGCCAGAGCACCCGGTATCCGGCGCTCTCCAGCACCTCCGCGGCCCCCGCGGGGTTTATGGTGTCCACGCGGAAGACGCCGACGCGGGACGGGGGCGATCCCTCCCGGCGGGGTCCGGTGACGACGCTGACGATGTTTATGCCGAGCTCCCCTATGAGGCCCGCCACGCCCGCCAACGTACCGGGACGATCCGGCACGACAACCTCCATCCGGCTCCCCGGCTCGTGCGCCCCGAGCATGTAAACCAGTGACTCCATTACGTCGGACGACGTCACTATGCCGACCAGCTCGTCGTCTTCGAGGACGGGGAGGCAGTTGATCCCCCTCTCCCTCATCGTGTTCGCCGCCCCGTCTATGGGGTCGTCTGGCCCGGCTGTCACCACGTCGCGCGCCATGACGCTCCCGACCCGAACCTCCGCGAGCGCCGCCGCCCGAGCCGGGTCCCCAAAGGCCGGCGTTGCCGAGCGCAGGTCCCGATCCGAGACGATCCCGACGAGACGACCATCCTCCAGCACCGGCAAGTGCCGGATGCGCCTCTCCCGGCACAGGCCGAGCGCCGTCCCCGCCGTCTCCCCCGGAGAGAGCGTTACCACCTCGCGCGCCATAGAGTCCTTGACCAGAAGCATCCCAACCTCCTTCCCTCCCCCGGATTGTATAGCAGCCCGCCATCCGGGGCGGGCCAACGCAAACTGGTATAAAGGCGCCGTGGCAGAGCACCTCAATGAGCTTTTGGCGGACAAGGCCACCCTCCTCGTCACGGAGAACTTCACCGGTGTGGGCGCGGAGTGGTGGTGGGAGCGGCGCATGGGCGGCGGCATCGAGGTCTGCCAGGAGCTCGACCCTCAGGCCATGGGCCGTGAGGTCTCCGAAAAGACGGGCCGGGACACCTCCGAGGTGCGCCGGATCGTCGAGCAGAACCTAGGGC
>JACDFX010000451.1 GCA_013815575.1 Rubrobacter sp. | reverse complement strand
CGTCAAGGGCGTGGACTTCGAGGTCTTTCCCGGGGAATGCTTCGGGTTTCTCGGGCCAAACGGGGCCGGCAAGACCTCGACGATGAAGATGATCTACGCGGCGGCGGTTCCAACGGGCGGGGAGCTCTCGGTCGTCGGCCTCGACGTGACGCGCCACGACCGGGAGGTAAAGCGCCGCATCGGGGTGGTGCCGCAGGAGAACAACCTGGACGAGGGCCTCAAGGTGAGGGAGAACCTGCTCGTCTACGGCCGCTACTTCGACCTGCCCCGCAAGCTGGTGCTGCAACGGGCGGATGAGCTGCTGGAGTTCGTGCAGCTCACCGAGAAGGCTGAGGCGAAGGTCGAGGCGCTCTCCGGCGGGATGAAGCGGCGCCTGCTCATCGCCCGCGCCCTCATAAACGACCCCGACCTCGTCGTGCTCGACGAGCCCACGACCGGGCTCGACCCGCAGGCGCGGCACCTCGTGTGGGACAAGCTGCGCGAGCTCGCCAGGGAGGGCAAGACCCTCATCCTCACCACGCACTACATGGAGGAGGCCGCGAGGCTCTGCGACCGGCTCGTCATCATGGAGGGCGGGGACATCATCGCCCGGGGGTCCCCGGCAGAGCTCGTAAAGGAGCACGTCAGCCCGCAGGTTCTGGAGTTCAGGTCCGACCCGGTTTCCCTGGCGGCGCTGCGGCCGATAGTGCAGGAGGCCGCCGACAGCGTTGAGGAGGGCGGCAGCGTCGAGGCGCTGCTCGCGTTTACCCGGGACGCGCACGGGGTCATCGAGCTGGTGCGCGAGTCCGGAATAAAGGTCGAGAACACCGTGCAGCGGGAGGCGGGACTGGAGGACGTCTTCATGCGGCTCACCGGAAGGAGGCTGGCCGACTGATGGGCGGTGGGATCAAAATTCCCTCGCCGCGGGGGGCGTTCCGCGTCTGGCAGCGCAACCTGACCATCTTCAAGAAGTACTGGAAGAGCATCATGTTCCCGAACTTCGTGGAGCCGTTGCTGTACCTCGGGGCCCTTGGCCTGGGGCTCGGGACGTTTATCCAGCAGGGCGGCATAAACGGACAGGACTACGTGGCGTTTATCGCGCCGGGGCTGCTCGCGAGCAACGCCATGTTCGCCGCGTCCTTCGAGAGCACCTTCGACACTTTCGTGAAGCTGAGGTTCGACAAGGTCTACGACGCGATCATCACCACGCCCGTCAACGCCGAGGACGTGGTCGCGGGCGAGTACCTCTGGGCCGGCACCAGGAGTGCTTTGTACGGAACGGCGTTCTTGCTCGTGCTCGTGGCACTCGGGCTGGTGAGCTCGCCGTGGGCCGTGCTCATCCCGCCTGCGTTGCTCTTCATCGGGATCATGTTCAGCGTCCTCGGGACGCTCTTCACGAGCCTCATCCACCAGATAGACTACTTCTCCTATTACTTCACGCTGGTCATCACGCCGCTTTTTCTGGTGTCCGGCATCTTCTTCCCGGTCGACGACTTTCCGGCGCCGGTACCGCAGGTGGCTTGGTTTACGCCGCTCTACCACGCGGTCAACGTCTGCCGGGGGCTTGCCTCGGGACCGTCGCCCGCCGTTCTCGTGGACGTCGCCTGGATCCTCGTCTTCACCGGCGTTCTGGCGCTCGTGCCGATCCAGATAATGCGCCGGCGCCTGGTCAGCTAAACGGCGCGTTCTGGTACGATGACCTGATGGGGGCCGAGCAGTTTACCGTGCGCTTCGCGGGCGCAGAGGACGACCCCGCCATAGCCGCCCTCGTGGTTGAGGGCTTTCTGGAGAAGTTCCGGCCCATCTTCGGCGGCCGGATGGATCGCTCCCTGCGGGTCATGGAGAAATGGGTAACCCTCGAACACACCTCCGGCGGGGTCACCTCCCTCGTAACCGAGGGTTACTCCTCGACCGAGCTCGCCGGCAGCGTCGGGGTGCGGACGGCGCCGTCGCGGGAGGATATCCTGGGCCGCGGCCTCTGGCGCTCGTTGACCCGCAACCTGGGGTTTCCCCGGGCCATGTGGGCGACGACCCTTCTCTCCTACCCCCGCTACTCGCACACTTCCTCAGAGGCCTACGTGGAACGGCTCGTGGTCTCCCCTTCTTTCCAGCGGCGGGGCATCGCGCGCGGCCTGCTTCTGGCGGCCGAGGACGTCGCCCGGGATGCCGGCAAGGAGACCGTCGGGCTGCACGTCAGCGGCAACAACCTCGCTGCCCTACGCCTCTACGAGGCCGAAGGCTACCGCGAGGCGGGCCGCCAGAGGTCCTTTATGACCGGCTACTTCCTGGACATCAGCGAGTGGCTGTACCTGCAGAAGACGCTGTAGAAGGCCTTCAGGCTCGCTTTCAGCCGGCGATCTGAGGGCCGATCGCCGGGCGCCTTCAGACTTCAAGGATGCGATGGTCCGTTGGGGTTGTGCGGGGGATCTTCGTCTTCCGGTCGCTTGGGACGGGTTTCGCGGCGGGGCTCGGGCCAGTTGAAGAGGTCCTCCGGCAACTCCGGGATGAGGTCTTCGGAGGGAGCGGCCCGGCGCCTCCTGTTCTCGGAGTGGTCCGAGGGGGACCCCGACAGCGGCTCCCGGCTGTCGGCCTCGTAGGTCCCCTCCCGTTTGCGGTGGACCTTCGGGCGGGCCTCGTCTGCGGGGGCCTCGTCTGCGGGGGCCTCGTCTGCGGGGGCCTCG
>JACDFX010000074.1:6781-7299 GCA_013815575.1 Rubrobacter sp. | reverse complement strand
CAGAACAACGAGGTGGTACGGGCGCTCGAGACCATCGTGGCGCTCATGGAGATCAAAGACGAATCGTACTATAGGGTCCTCGCCTACCAGCGGGCGTCCGAATCGGTCTCTGCGTTGGGCCGTCCGGTGCGGGAGGTCGAGGATTTGACGACCCTTCCCCACGTCGGCGGGACGACCGCGGAGGTGATCCGGGACCTCGCCGAGGACCGGACCCCCCAGATCCTCGCGGACCTATCGGGGGAGGTGCCGACGGGCCTTGTCGAGGTGACCCGCCTGCCGGGCGTCGGCCCGCGCACGGCCGGCAGGCTCTGGCGCGAGCTGGGCGTGACGAACGTCGAGGAGGTCGCGAACCTGGAAGAGGGTAGCCTCTCCTCGCTCAAGGGATTCGGCAAGAAGAGCGAGGAGCGGATACTCTCGGCCGCCCGCACGTACAACTCCACGGAACGGCGCATGCTCCTGAACGAGGCGAGCGCCCTCGGGGACCACATCCTCCGGTTCGTCCGCTCGCACCCCGCGAC
>JACDFX010000074.1:0-6771 GCA_013815575.1 Rubrobacter sp. | reverse complement strand
CGACAGAACAGGCCGAGCTGGCCGGCTCCCTGCGCCGCATGAAGGAGACGGTGGGCGACCTTGACGTCGTCGCCGCGAGCTCCGACCCCGCCTCCCTCGCCGACGCCTTCGCCGACGCCCCCTTCGCCGACGAGGTCCTGGCCCACGGCCCGAAAAAGGTGTACATCGTCACGGGCGGGGTCGAGGTGGACCTCCGCATCGTGGCCCCCGAGGCCTACGGCTCCTTGCTGCACCACTTCACCGGCGGCCAGGCCCACAATATTGTGCTGCGCGAGCGGGCGGTAAAGATGGGCATAAACATCTCAGAGTACGGCCTCGCGAGGGTCGGGACCGGCGAGTACGAGCCCGTCGCCACAGAAGAGGAATTGTATTCACGACTGGACCTGCCCCTTATCCCGCCTGAGCTTCGGGAGGACGCCGGTGAGATCGAGGCCGGCGAGAGGGGCGAACTCCCCGACCTTATCGAGACGGAGGACGTCAGGGGCGACCTGCACGTTCACACCAATTACTCAGACGGCAAGGGGACGATAGAGAGCATGGCCGAGGCCGCCATCGACCTTGGCTACGAGTACCTCATCTTCTGCGACCATTCCCAGAGCCTGCGGGTGGCCAACGGGCTCTCGCCCGGGCGCCTCAAGGAGAAGTTAGAGGCCGTCAGGAGGGCCGACGATAAGTACGGTGAGATCCGGCTGCTCTGCGGCTCGGAGGTGGACATTCTCAAGGACGGCACCCTCGACTACGAGGACGACCTGCTCGCCGAGCTGGACTTCGTGGTAGCCAGCGTCCACACCTCGTTCAGGGTGGGCGAGTCGGCGATGACCGACCGTATAGTGCGCGCCATGAACAACCCGCACGTCCGCGTCATCGGCCACCCCACGGGCCGGATCCTGAACCGCCGCGAGCCCTACGAGGTGGACGTCTCGCGCCTCATCCGGGAGGCCGCGGCCGCGAACACGGCCCTGGAGCTGAACGCCTACCCCGACCGCCTCGACCTCGCCGCCCCATACGTCAGGGAGGCTATGGCCGCCGGCGTCAACATCACCATAGACACCGACGCCCACGACGAGGGCGCCCTCTCCCTGATGAAGTACGGCGTCTCTCAGGCCCGGCGCGCCTGGGTGGAGAAGAACAGGGTCATCAACTGCCTCCCCTGGGAGGAATTCGAGAAGTACCTGAAGGGCGACAAGTAGGTCCAGTGGAGGACCGCTCCTTCGGGCTCGCCGGGCGCTACAACGCCCTGGACGGCAACCTCGGCCAGGTCCTGCGCCGCCGACTGCTGGCCCGCCAGCTCGACCTCCACCTTCCCGCTGTGCCGGCCGGGATCTTGGACGTTGGCGGCGGCGCGGGCCAGCAGTCGATCCCGCTCGCGAGGGAAGGCCACGAGGTCACCATACTAGACACCTCACGGGAGATGCTCGAAGAGGCGCGGCACCGTCTGAATGCCGCGGACGAGGAGGTGCGCCGGCGGGTGCGCCTGGTGAGGGGCGCCGGCGAGGAGATGCCCGGAACGTTTACCGCAACCTTCGACGCCGCGCTGTGCCACGGCGTAGTCATGTACCTGGAGGACCCGAGGCCCATGATCCGGGGGCTGGCGGCGGCCGTCCGCCCCGGCGGCATCGTCTCCGTGCTCGCCAAGAACGCCGCGGCGCTCGCGGTACGCCCCGCCCTGAAAGGTCGTTACCGTGAGGCGCTGGCCCTCCTCGACACGGACAGGGCGGCCGGGGGCCTCGGCGCGGTGACCCGCGGCGACACGGTCGAAGGTTTGTCCGGGTCCTTCGCGGGCGCCGGGCTCGAGATCGAGCGCTGGTACGGGGTGCGGGTCTTCACGGACCACCTCGGCGACCGGCCCCCGGGCGACGAATTGCCGGACGTATTGGAGTTGGAGTGGGAGGCGGGACGGAGGGATCCGTACAGGTCCGTCGCGCGCCTGATCCACATCGTCGGTAGGAAACCTGCGGCGCATCGAGAGGGAGGGGATCCGGCATGACCTGGATACTGTTGTTCGTGGCAGGCTTGTTCGAGATCGGCTTCGCCATCGGCCTGAAATTTTCCGAAGGCTTCTCGCGCCTGTGGCCCACCCTGGGGATGGTGCTCGCCGGCGCCGTTAGCTTCTACCTGCTCTCCACCGCGATGAAAAGCCTGCCCGCCGGCACCGCATACGCCATCTGGACCGGCATCGGCGCCGCGGGGACGGCCGCGGTTGGCATCCTGCTGCTCGGCGAATCGGCCAGCCCGCTGAGGATCGCCTCGCTGGCCCTGATCGTGGCCGGTGTGATCGGCCTCAGGCTCGCCTGAAGGAGGCTTTAGGCTTCACGCACATGGAGGCTACTGCTACGGCTTCTCGTTGAAGTTGAGCCAGTACCACCCGAGGTACTGCATCGCTTCGGAGAACTTGTCGAAGTTGGCCGGTTTGGTGACGTAGGAGTTGGCGCCGAGCTCGTAGCCCTTGACGACGTCTTTGTGCGCGTTTGAGGAGGAGAATAGGATAACGGGGACGAGGTGCGTCCGCCCGTCGCCCCGTAGCCGCTCGAGGACCTGCAGGCCGTTCAGCTTTGGCAGTTGGACGTCCAGAAGGACGAACTCGGGGGTGGACTCCGCGTCCCGGCCCGCGTAGGGGCCGGTGCCGAACATATAGTCGAGGGCGTCCTCGCCGTTCCCCGAGATGACCACCTCGTCCACCTCGGCGACTATGCCGTGCTTGCGGAGGGCGCGCATCGCCAGGATCACCTGGTCCTCGTCGTCCTCTACTAGCAGTATGTTCTTCTCGCCCACGCCTCGCCCTCCCAACGTCCGGCCGTCGGCGGCATATTATAGCGGTTGGAGAAGGGATTCCGCCAGCCACGCAAGAGCCCCCAGCGAACGCGCCGGGGGCTGGATCGAAGTCCTAGTCTTGTCGCCGCCGGTTTTAGCGGGCGACGCTCTCTTCGACGTCCTTCTCCGCCGTCCACACGCCTGGGTCCTCGGCGTGCTCAGCCTCGCCTTGCTCCTCCAGCCAGCGCTCGGCGTCGATGGCGGCGCGGCAGCCGTCGGCGGCGGCGGTCACGGCCTGGCGGTAGCGGGTGTCCGAAACGTCGCCGGCCGCGAAGACGCCGGGGACGCTGGTCATCGTGTGCTCCTTCTGCAAGACGTATCCGGAGTCGTCCGTCTCGATCTGGCCCACAAAGAGCGAGGTCGCGGGCGTGTGGCCGATGGCCGCGAAGAAGCCGTCAACCGCGAGGGTATTCTCCTCGCCAGTCTTGGTGTTCTTCGTGCGAATGCCCTCGACGGTGGTCTCGCCCAGGATCTCCTCGACCGTCGTGTCGGTGAGGAAGGTGATCTTCTCGTTCTTCTCCGCTCTCTCAAGCATGATCTTGGACGCCCGGAACTCCCCGCGACGATGCACGAGGAACACCTCGTCGGCGAACTTGGCGAGCACGCCCGCCTCCTCCATCGCCGTGTCCCCGCCACCGACGACCGCGACCTTCTTGCTCCTGAAGAAGAACGCGTCACAGGTCGCGCACCCGCTGACACCCTTGCCGAACAGCCGCTCCTCGCTCTCCAGCCCGAGCCACTTGGCCTGGGCACCCGTGGCGATGACGACCGTCCTGGCGAGCACCGGCTCATCTTCGCCTTCGGCCCACAGTCTGAACGGACGCCCCGAAAAGTCCACCTTCTCGACGTTGTCAGGGCGCATCTCAGCCCCGAAGCGGGCGGCCTGCGCCTCGAACTCGTCCATCATGTCCGGGCCCATGACCCCGTCCTTGTAGCCGGGGTAGTTCTCCACGTCGGAGGTGAGCATGAGCTGGCCGCCGCTCTCGAAGCCCTGGAAAACCAATGTCTCGAGGTTCGCCCGCGCGGCGTAGAGGGCGGCCGTGTACCCGGCCGGCCCCGAACCAACTATTACGACGTCGTAAGTCTTTTCCGGCATCCTGCACGCTCCTCGCGTATGTAATTTGCAACGCCCCTGATTCTAATACATCCTGCCAACCGTAAGCGTCAAATGTTCACAACCGCGGGCTGTTGGCTTTCAGCTTCCGGCGGCCGGTCCTTGGGTTCCGATCAGCGCACCTCGCGCCTTCAGGATCCTCAGGGCGGCCTCTTCGGGGGTGGGGGCGCGGGCCGTTACGTGGCCCATTTTGCGGCCGGGACGAGGTTCTTTTTTGCCGTAGAGGTGGAGGGAGGCGCCGGGAACGGCGAGGGCGGCGGGCCAGTCCGGTTCGCCGTTCGTCCAGAGGTCGCCGAGGAGGTTCGCCATCGCGGCGGGTTCGGCGCGGTGGGTGCCGCCGAGCGGGAGGCCGCAGACGGCGCGGAGCTGTTGTTCGAACTGGGAGGTGGCGGCACCCTCGATGGTCCAGTGGCCAGAGTTGTGGGGCCTCGGCGCGACCTCGTTGACGAGGAGTTCGCCTCTGCCCGTGACGAAGAATTCGACGCAAGCCGTGCCTACTACGTCCAGTTCCTCGAAGATGCCGGCCGTGATCCTTACGGCCTCGTCTTCGACCCCGGGCGGGACCCCGGATGGCGCGACGGTCAGGTCCAGGATGTGGCGGTCGTGGGTGTTTCGCACCGCCCCGTAGTGCGCGAACGACCCGTCGAGCCCGCGGGCTGCCACCACGGAGAGCTCCAACTCGAAGTCCACCCACGCCTCCAGCACGGCCTCGTCGCCGAGCGTCTCCCAGGCCGCGTCGGCGTCTTCGGCGGTCGAGATACCCGTCTGCCCCTTGCCGTCGTAGCCGAAGCCCGCCGTCTTGAGCACCGCCGGGACCCCGACCTCTTCGATCGCGGCGTCCAGCGACGCCCGATCCGGGACCCCCCGGAACGCCGCCACCGGGAAGCCCGCCCCCCGCAGAAACTCTTTCTCCCGCAACCTGTTCTGCGTAGTCCTGAGCGCCCGCGGGCCGGGCCGCACCGGCACCAGGGAAGACAACTCCTCGACTGTCTCGGACGGGATGTTCTCGAACTCCAGGGTGACGACGTCCACGGAGCGGGCGAACTCTCGGGCGGCCTCAAGGTCGTCGTAGGGGGCGCCCCACTCGCGGTTGGCGACCCGGCCCGCCGGGCTGTCGGTGTCCGGGGAGAAGACGTGTACCCGGTAGCCCATCCGCCGGGCGGCGAGCGTCAGCATCCGCCCCAACTGGCCGCCCCCGAGGACCCCGATCGTGGCACCGGGCAACAGCGGGCCGCTCAAGACGGGCCAGGCAACTCGGAGTTCGCGGCCTTCTCGGCCTGCTCCTCGCGGAAACGGCGCAGGGCTTCGCGCAAGGGTGGGCGAGTGTTGGCGAGGATGGCGGCGGCGAGCAGGGCGGCGTTCGTGGCGCCGGCGCGGCCGATGGCGAGGGTTCCTACGGGGACGCCCGCGGGCATCTGGGCGATGGAGAGGAGGGAGTCGATGCCCTTGAGGGCCCGGCTCTCGACGGGCACGCCGAGAACCGGGAGGAGCGTGTGCGCGGAGATCATGCCAGGCAGGTGCGCGGCACCCCCGGCGCCGGCGACGATCACCTCCAGGCCCCGCTCCTCGGCCTCCTTTGCGTAAGAGGCCATCAGGTCCGGCGTCCGGTGGGCTGAGACCACGCGCCGCTCGTGCGGTATCCCAAAGTGCTCCAGGGTCTCGGCCGCGTGGCGCATCGTCTCCCAGTCTGAGGCGCTGCCCATGACGACGCCCACCAGAGGTTCCGAAGGTCCTCTCTCGCTCATTGTTCTCCCTGCCTTTTGGGGGCAGTATACGCACCATCCCGGGCGAAACTCCTCTGCCGGGAAAAGATGTAACATGACGCAGGACAGGTTGGGAGAGTACGCAAGGTCCGGGCGGGCGCTCCTCGCGGTGTACCTTGCCGGAGGTTGCATCGTGGGCCTGACGGAAGAACGGAGTACGGTAGAGCCCGGGGTCGATCCGGAGCCCGGTTCGGAGGCGGAGCTCCGGCGCTTCGCGCGGCTGCAGGAGAGGCTGGGACCACTCTACCGGAAGCTGGCCGCCGACCCGCGCGCCCCCCAGACCGTCGTCGTGGTGCCGAGCCTCTCGCTGGACGCGGAGGAGCTGGCCAAGATCTCGGGCGTCCACCACTACGAGGAGCGGCTGCTCTGCATGCTGATGCTCCTGCGTAGGCCGCGCACCAACGTCGTCTTCGTCACCAGCCAGCACGTGGCGACCGCCGTTATCGACTACTACCTGCACCTCCTGCCCGGCGTGCCCCTACGCCACGCCCGCAGCAGGCTCACCCTACTTGCCTGCCACGACGCCTCCGACGTGCCGCTGACCAAGAAGATCCTGGACAGACCACGCCTCATGGACCGTATCCGCGAGGCCATCCCAGACACCCGCTCCGCCCACGTAAGCTGCTTCAACAGCACGCCCCTCGAACGAACCCTGGCCGTCCAACTCGGCATCCCCCTCTACGGCAACGACCCGGCCCTGAACTACCTCGGCACCAAGAGCGGCAGCCGCGAGCTCTTCAGGGAGGCGGGCGTGCCCCTGCCCGACGGCTTCGAGAACCTGCGCGACGGGGACGACATAAAGGAAGCGGTCGTCGAGCTCAAGCGGCGCGACCGGAGCTTACGCCGCGTAGCCATAAAGCTGGACGAGGGCTTCTCCGGCGAGGGTAACGCCGTCTTCTCCTACGAAGGGGCCCCCGAAGGCGAGGCCCTGGCGGGTTGGGTCGCAAAAGAGTTGCCGCGGCGCACGAAGTTCGAGGCGGGTGGGGAGAGCTGGGAGCGTTACGAGCGCAAGTTCCAGGAGATGGGCGGCATCGTGGAGTCCTGGATGGAGGGCGAGGAGGTCCGCTCCCCGTCCGTGCAGTG
>JACDFX010000073.1 GCA_013815575.1 Rubrobacter sp. | reverse complement strand
GGTCGTTGACGTCGTCGTCAACGACCGCGGGCCGTACTCCGGTGGGCGCGATCTCGACCTCTCTCAAGGCGCCGCCGAGTATCTGGGCCTGACGGTCGCCGGCGTGGACTACGTGGATTACGAGGTGGCGGGCGCGGCGGGGTACGCGGCCGATGAGGGCACGGGCTACGCGGAGGCGGAGCGTACTGAAGCGGAGGACGCCGCAGTGGGCTACGATGATGGCTTCGGCGGGGAGGCTGCGTCGGGCGGGTCCTACGAGGTTCAGTCCGGGGACACGCTGACCGGGATCGCGGGTGAGCTCGGCACGAGCGTGGACGACCTCATGGCGGCCAACGGGCTGACGGATCCGGACATGGTCTACGCCGGGCAGACGCTCGCGTACTAGGGCCGGGTCCGGCGGGTACTACTCCGAGGACGGGCGCGTTCAGGGGAGTAGACTCTGGGATTCGATAGAGGAGTCGAGGAGGCGCGATTGGTCAGGGACGGCGATGGTCCGAGTTTTGGGCTCTGGTACGACTTCCGGCAAAGGTTACCGCTAGGAGACTACGCGGCCTTCTACGCGGAGTGCCTGGAGGAGATCGAAGAAGGGGAGAGGCTCGGTTTCACGGGGGCCTGGCTCTCGGAGCATCACTTCGTGGACGACGGCTATCTGCCCTCGCCCCTCGTGGTCGCCGCGGCAGTAGCGGCCCGCACGAAGAGCATCACCATCGGGACGAACATCCTGCTCCTCCCGATGCACCACCCGCTGCGGGTGGCCGAGGACGCGGCGGCAGTAAGCCTCGTCTCCGGCGGACGATTCGTGCTCGGGGTCGGGCAGGGCTACGTCCAGCACGAGTTCGAGACTCTAGGGTACGAGAGGCGGTACAGGCCCTCGCTCTTCGAGGAGGGCATAGAGATCATCCGCCAGGCCCTCGAAGAGGGCCGTACGGGCTACGAGGGAAAGCGGTGGCGCTTCGACGATTTGCCATTCGAGCCGCGGCCTTCCGGGAAGCTGCCCATCTACGCCGGCGCGTTCGTGGATCCCGCCATAGACCGCGCCGCCCGGTTGGCTGACGGGTTCCTGGCCTCCGCCGGGGGCGGGGCCTTCGGGGATACGTACCGGAAGGTGCGTGAGGCCCTGGAGCGGCACGGGAGATCAGACGAAGAGTTCCCGTACATCGCCTCCGGGGTGGCGTTCGCGCACGAAGACGCGGGGAGGGCGCGGGAGATCGTGGGTCCCGCCATCGCCTACCAGCGCACGCGCTACGCGGAGTGGGGGACGGACCGGGAGGAGCCGCGTCCGGGGCCCATACGGGAAGAGGACCTTCCTTGGGAGCGCTACCTCGTCGGCGCGCCCGAGGAGGTGGCGGACGGCCTGATCGAGCTTTACAGGGAGGCCCCTTACGACCACTTCTGCTTCTGGGGACGCCTCCCGGGCGTAACCCATGAGGAGGCCCTCGAAAACCTGCGCCTCTTCGCCACCGAGGTCGCCCCGCGGGTGCGCGACGCCGTAGGACCGAAGCCGGTGTGACGCTGGCGTCCCCCGTCCTCTCCCCGGAGCAGACCGCCTTTCTCGTCTGCCAGAGGGTCGCCCGCCTCGCCACCGCCGACGCCAGGGGCAGGCCCCACGCCGTCCCCGTCTGCTTCGCCTACGCGCCAGGCGCCGTCTATATAGCCCTGGATGAGAAACCGAAAGACGTGCCGCCGGACCGTCTCAAACGGGTCCGCAACATCCGGGAGAACCCGCAAGTCACCCTCGTCGCCGACCGCTACGCCGAGGACTGGAAGCTCCTTGCCTTCGTCATGGTCCGGGGCCGGGCCGAGTTGCTGGAGCCCGGGGTGGGGGAACACGCCGCCGCCGTGAAGCTCCTACGTGGCAAGTACCACCAGTACGAGACGATGAAGATAGAGGCCAACCCCATCATCGCCATCCGGGCGGAGAGCGCCGCCTCCTGGGGCGACTTGGATGGGCCACGGTCGGCGGAGCCGCCTGTGCTGGATGAGATCCGGGGTCGCCGTTCGGTTCGCCGTTATCTTCCCAAACGGGTGCCGGACGAGGCCGTCGAGCGGGTGCTGGAAGCCGCCCGCTGGGCACCCTCGCCGCACGGCAGGCAGCCCTGGCGCTTCGCCGTGATCAGCAGAGACGAGACCAAAGAGCGGCTCGCCGACGCGATGGGCGGGGAGTGGCGGACAAATCTGGAAATGGATGGACAGGAGTCCGGGATCGTCGAGAAGCGCCTCGAAGGCTCCAGGCGGCGCCTGCTGGACGCACCGGTCCTGATCCTGCTTTGCCTGTACCCCGAAGACCTCGACGCCTACCCGGACCCGGGTCGCCAGGAGAACGAAACCACGATGGCCGTCCAGTCGCTGGGGGCGGCGGCGCAGAACGCGCTCCTGGCGGCCTACGACCAGGGCCTCGACGCCGGCTGGATGTGCGCCCCGCTCTTCTGTCCGGAGAAGGTAGTGGGGGCGCTCGGACTGGACCCCGGGCTCGTGCCCCACGCTCTTCTCACGCTCGGCTACGCGGAAGGCGATCCTCCCAAGAGACGCGGTCGCAGGCCGCTCGACGAACTAGTGGTGTACCGGGACTGAGCGATCTACCAGCTCGGAGAAGATATCGCCGAAAACTCCCGGCAAGCGCGGCAACTCTTCTGACAGCACGTTCGGCTTCTTAGTCGCCTCCGGATTGGAGACGATGTGCGAAGTCGCTGTAAAACCGGCCACGAGTAGAGGAGCACGCGCTTTGCCCGACCTTTCACCCGGAAGGCGCCACGGGGTAAAATGCGGGCAAGATTTCTTCGATCCGAAAGCCGACGCATGACAGACACGACCCAAGCAAACAGAGAGGGCACCACCCATGTGCGGGCGCGGATGGAAGGCAACCCCGATCCCCCGATCCTTTCCAGCGGGCCGCTGGGCTGGAACGGCCTGATCGCGGAGAGGTTCCGGCACGCGCCGGCCGAGCACCACTTTCCTCCACTCCGCGAGAATACGGCCTCCCTGTACCTGGGGCAGCCCGTTCACTCGGTGAGGTGGTCGGGTGACGGGATCCACGAGGGACCCACGAAGAAAGGCGACGTCACGGTGAAGGCCTCCGGGCATCCGGTCGGCTGGCACTTCGACAAAGACGTGGACTTGCTCGTGATGCGCTTCGCGCCGGATTTTCTCCACCACGTGGCCGAGGAGAATGGGCTGGATCCTGACGCGATCGAGCTTCTCGCCAGCCTGGATCAACGCGACGACGCTGTAAAGCACATAGGCCTCGCGATGCTCGCGGAGATGGAAGCCGGGGGGGCGGGCGGCAGGGTCTACGGCGACGCCCTGGCCACAGCCCTCGCCACACACCTGCTGAGCAACCACGGCACTTCGCCGCAAACCGTGTCGAACCAGAGGGGCGGTTTGCCCAGGAGCGCGCTCCGGCGCGTAACCGACTTTGTGAACGACCACCTCTCCAAAGACCTCGGGCTCTCCGAGATGTCCGGGGTCGCCAACCTGAGCCAGTATCACTTCTCCAGGCAGTTCAAGCGTTCGACCGGTCTCCCTCCGCACCAGTACGTGATCCAATGCAGGGTAGAGAGAGCCAGAGAGTTGCTCTCGAGCACCGACCTCTCCGTGGGCGACGTCGCGAGCGTGGTCGGCTTTACCCACCAGAGCCACCTCGCCTACCACACCAGGCGCCACTTCGGCGTCCCTCCCACTTCTCTTCGCCGGTAGGCGCATCCCGTAGGGTCGCCCTGAACGACCCGGGTCATGCCGAACAGCAAGATCCTGCTCAAAGACGGCAGTTTCTTGAGCGCCGCCGCGTCCTTCGAGCCGGATACTTCCAACAGGCAATCGGTCTCGAACGAAAGGACGGAAACATCATGGACACCACACCCACCCGCGTCGCGCTCATCACCGGGGGATCCGGCGGCATCGGCCGCGTTACCTCGGAACGGCTCGCCAGGGACGGCATCGCCGTCGCGGTGCACTACGCTGGCAACAAGGCTCGGGCCGACAAGGTCGTCGAGGCGGTCACCTCCGCCGGTGGCCGGGCGATGGCCGTTGGCAGCGACGTCGCGGACGAGCATGCCATGGCCGAAGCCTTCGACGCCGCGGAGCGAGAGTTCGGCGGAATCGATGTCCTCGTGCACACCGCCGGACAAATGATCCTCGGCCCCCTGGCAGACTTCGATCTGGATGATCTCGACCGGATGCACCGCACCAACATCCGCGGCACGTTCGTGGTCAACCAGCTCGCCGCCCGACGCATGCGCGACGGCGGGGCCATCATCAACTTCTCCACGTCGGTCAAGAAGCTGGCGCTGCCGACCTACGCCCCCTACGCGGCGACGAAGGGCGCTGTCGACGCCATCAGCCTCGTCCTGGCAAAGGAGTTGCGCGGACGCGACATCACCGTCAACGCCGTTGCCCCGGGACCGACGGCCACCCCCCTGTTCCTGGACGGCAAGGATCAGGAGACCATCGACCGGATGGCGTCCATGAACCCTCTGGAGCGTCTCGGCACCCCTGAGGACATAGCCGAGGTCGTCTCGCTTCTCGCCGGACCCGGACGCTGGGTCAACGGCCAGACCCTCTACGCCAACGGCGGCATGGTCTGATCCCTCTTGGCCGTCCCCCGCATCACCACAGATGTCATCACCCGGGGAGTAGTTACGGCAGCTAGTGCCGTTGCCGACTAGTCGTGATCGAAAAAGTAAACGGATAGAGAAATTGAAGGAGAACGTCATGAGCAAAGTCATCGTCATCAGCGGGGCCGGCAGCGGGTTTGGGGCGCTCGCCGCGCGGGCCCTCGCAGACGCCGGCAACGTCGTTTACGCTGGTATCCGCGAAACGACCGGCCGCAACGCGGGCCGGGTCGCCGAGGTCCAGGAGTACGCCAGGGAGCACGGCGTGGACCTGCGCACCGTCGAGCTTGACGTGTCTTCGCGGGAGTCCGTCGACGCCGGCATCGCGACGATCATCCAGGAGGCGGACCGCCTCGACGTGGTCATTCACAACGCCGGTCACATGGTCCACGGGCCGACCGAAGCGTTCACGCCCGAGGAGATCTCGCGCGTCTACGACACCAACGTGCTGGGCACCCAGCGCTTGAACCGCGCCGCGTTGCCCCACCTGCGGGGGCAGGGTCACGGCCTGGTGCTGTGGGTCGGAAGCACGAGCACCAGGGGCGGCACGCCGCCCTATCTCGCCCCGTACTTTGCGGCCAAGGCGGCCATGGATGCCCTGGCGGTTAGCTACGCCGCCGAGCTCGCCCGGTTCGGCATCGAGACGACCATCGTCGTCCCGGGCTCGTTCACCAGCGGAACGAACCACTTTGCCAGCGCCGGCCAACCCGCCGACGAAGAGATCGTGGCGGAGTACGAGGTGCACTACGCCGGGCTTCTCGAGTCGGTTGCCGGGAAGCTCGCGGATCTGGCGCCGGAGGATGCCAGCGTCACCCAGGTCTCCGACGAGATCTCGCGCATAGTTGCCCTGCCCGACGGGACGCGGCCCTTCCGCAGCCACGTCGACCCTGCCGACGACGGATCGGAGGAAGTGTCCATAGTAGCCGACCGCGTCCGCGGCGAGTTCCTAACCCGCATCGGCCTGGAAGACCTCTTGCACCCGGCCGCACGGAAATAACTGAGGGGGGAGATCGACGGCATCGCGCGCTTCGTGCGGGAGCGTTAGGAGGGCTCCGCGGGGGGTGTCGAAAAGCCGGGATACAGGCGAGCCAAAGCTCCGGAGGCGGCTCTACGAGTCCCGAAAACGTCTCCTCGTGCCGGTCACTCGACGTAAGCGTCAGGAGTTTACCCGGCTGAGTACGTCCTCTCCGGTACACCATAGAGGGTGTTGCGGCGGCGGGGGGTTCGGCCCGTCTCCCGGATCAGGGCTTCAAGGTCCTCGGGGAGCATCTCCTGGCCGTGGGCGGCGCCGGCCGCCCGGCTGATGCTCTCGTTCATGAGCGTGCCGCCGAGGTCGTTGCAACCGGCCTCCAGGCACGCCTTCGCGCCCTCGGCGCCGAGCTTTACCCACGAGACCTGTACGTTGTCTATGTAGCCGTGCAGCGCGATCCTGCCGACAGCGTGCATCTTGATCGTCTCGGCGAAGGTCGGTCCCCTGCGGGAGCGGCCCTGCAGGTAGAGCGGGGCGCCCATGTGGACGAACGGTAGCGGCACGAACTCCGTGAAGCCGCCGGTGTCGGCCTGTATGTCCCGCAGGACCATGAGGTGCCTGGCCCAGTTCACAGGGCCGTCCACATGGCCGAACATTATGGTCGTCGTGGCGGAGAGACCGACCGCGTGCGCCTTTCGCATCACCTCGGACCACTGCGCGGTGTTTATCTTGTCCGGGCAAATGATCTCGCGTATCTCGTCATCCAACACCTCCGCCGCCGTACCAGGCAACGTCCCGAGCCCCGCTTCTTTTAACTCCACCAGAAACTTCTCGACCGATATTCCTAAAGTGTGCGCGCCCTGCCACACTTCGAGCGGCGTGAAGGCGTGGACGTGCATCTGGGGCACCTCGTCCTTTACCGCCCGCAGGTAATCGATGTAGTTCTTGCCCGTGAAGCTGCCGTGAATCCCACCGACCATGCAGACCTCGGTGGCGCCCTTCTCCCACGCCTCCCGCGCCCTTCGGGCCACCTCGGCCGTGTCCAACAAGTACGGATCTCCGCGCAGGTTCAGAGATTTTGGTCCTTTGGAGAACGCGCAGAAGCGGCAGCGGAAGTAACACTGGTTGGTGTAGTTGATGTTCCGGTTGACGACGTAGGTGACCTCGTCGCCGTTGACCTCGCGTCTGAGCCCGTCCGCCACCCGGCAGAGCTCTTCGAGCTCCGTACCCCGCGCCGTGAAGAGCAGCGCTATCTCCTCCTCGCGCAGGTCCCGGGTCCCGGCGGCAGCGAGCGCCCGCGCGAAATTGGGACGCAACTTCGAGGGCCGCAGTCCGCGGACCTCGTCGAAGGCCCTGGGCGGGATGGGCTCCGTGGTGCCAGGCGCCCAGTCCTCGGTCCTCGCGAAGCCCTCGGCGTCCTGGGCGGCCCACACACCGGGGCGCAGACGCCCGTCAACCCAGGCCTCGGCGTCGCGGGCGTAGGACGGGTGGAGCGCGAGGCGTTCTAGCAGCAGGTAGCCCTTCGCCTCCGTGGCCTCTTCCAGCTCTTGGAGGTGGGGCCAGGGTCGTTCGGGGTTGACGTGGTCCGGGGTGACGGGGGAGACGCCGCCCCAGTCGTTGATGCCGGCGTCTATGTAGCGGGCGTAGGAGGGCGTGCCGTTGCCCTTCGGGCCCGCCAGGTTCGGGGGGGCCTGGACCGTCACGTCGGGGGGTAGGAGCAGGC
>JACDFX010000450.1 GCA_013815575.1 Rubrobacter sp. | reverse complement strand
CGCGAGCGCGATCGTAATAGAGGGCGCGGAGCGCTTCGGCCTCTCCCAGCTCCACCAGCTCCGCGGACGAGTTCTGCGTGGATTACATCCCCCGAAGTGCTTTCTCATCGGGGACCCCAAGACCGATGACTCGCTCAAGCGGCTCGAAGCGCTGGAGGAGCATCAGGACGGGTTCAAGCTCTCTGAGGTGGACCTCGAGATCCGGGGCGAGGGCACCCTCTTCGGGAGCCGCCAGAGCGGGATGCCCGACCTGAAGGTCGCGAAGCTACTCAGGGACATAGACGTGCTCGTCGAGGCGCGGCGGGAGGCCTTCGCCCTCGTCGCCGCCGACCCGACCCTCAAGCGTGCGGACCACCGCCCGCTGCGGCGGGAGATCCGGGAGCTCCTCGGCTCGGACGTCGAGTGGCTCTTTCGGGAGTAGCGCCGTGAGGGTCATTGCCGGGGCCGCCGGCGGCGTGCGCCTCGCCCCCGTCCCGAAGGGCGTGCGTCCGACGGGGGACCGGGTGCGCGAGGCCGTCTTTAACGCCTTAGGCCAGTTCTTCGGCGGTGGCGCCGCGCTCGACCTGTACGCCGGGACCGGCGCCCTCGGCATCGAGGCCCTGAGCCGCGGCTGTGACCGTGCCGTCTTCGTCGAGCGGGACCGGGCGGCGCGCAAGACCATCCACGAGAACCTGCGGAGGGTTGGCTTTTCGGATCGGGGGGAGGTTGTGGCCGGGGACGTCGGGCAGGTGGTTGAGGGGCTCGCGGATCGAAAAGAACGCTACGATTTGATCTTCGCGGACCCACCTTATAGAATCGCCGCGTCGGAGGTCGGGGGCATCCTGTCCGGGCTGGGTGGCTTGCTCGCGCCCGGGGGCCGGGTCGTGATCGAGGGTGGCGAGGCCCCGCCGGAGGACGCGTTTGGCGGAAAGGGGACAACGCGCCGTTACGGCGGCACGTTCGTGACCGTACTTGAGAGATCCGATATGACAATGAGGATTGCCGTCTGCCCGGGAAGCTTCGACCCGGTTACAGCGGGGCACCTCGATATCATCCGCCGGGCCGCCCGCATCTTCGACCACGTGGTCGTCGCCGTCGGCGGCAACACCCGCAAGAGCCCGCGGTTGTCCCCGAGGGAGCGGGCCGGTCTTATAGAGAAAGTCACTTCCGGGATAGAGAACGTCTCGGTCGAGGTGATGGAGGGTCTTCTGGTGGACTTCGCGCGGGAGCAGGGCGCCGGGGCTATAGTCAAGGGTCTTCGGGCCGTCTCGGACTTCGAGTCCGAGTTCGAGCAGGCGCAACTCAACCGGACCCTGTCACCCGAGATCGAGACCGTGTTTATCATGGCGTCTGCGGAGCACAGTTTTTTAAGCTCGAGCGCCGTGCGGGAGATAGCCTCTCTAGGCGGCGAGGTGCGCGGGTTGGTGCCGGACGGCATACTTGAGACCGTGAGGCAGATTTATTCCGGCTCGGACGGTAAGATACAGGAATCGTAGGCAAAGGATAAGGTTGCTGAGGATGGACGTACTGGTACTCATAGACAGGTTGGAAGAGTTGGTCGAGGATGCCCGGAGCTTTCCGGGCTTCGGCAACACGGCGATGGTCGACCGCGACGCTGCCTTCGACATCATCGACCAGATGCGCCAGACCATCCCCGAGGAGCTCAAGCAGGCGCGTTGGATCGTCAAGGAGCGCCAGGCGATGCTCGACGAGGCCCGCTCCGAGAGCGACCGCATCATCCGCAGCGCCCAGGACGAGGCGGAGAAGATCACCTCCGAAGAAGAGGTCCTCAAGCGCGCCGAGAAGCGGAGTGCTGAGATCATGGAGGACGCCCGCCGGCGCGAGCGCGAGATACGCCTCGGCGCCGAAGACTACGCCGATGAGGTCCTCGCGAACCTGGAAGACAACCTCGGCAAGCTCCTCGAAGCTGTGCAGCGGGGCCGCACCAAGCTGCAGGGCGTCCAGGAACAATAACAAGCGGTAGACTAGCCCCATGAGCAACCGTATCCCCCTCAGAAAGCCCGGAGCGGAGGTCGGAGACAGGCACGACCTGCACGCCGACTTCAACGTCGACCCCTTCGACCTCTACGGTCGCCACCACGAGGTAACGGCGGCCGAGGCCAACGTCGGCGTCACGAAGGTCTCTGATGGCTTGCACCTCGATTTGCGAGTCCGGGCCACGCTCGCCACGACCTGCGACAGGACGCTCGAGCCAACGGAGATCGTGCTTCAGTTCGGCGACTCGGAGCTTCTCGCGGGCGCGGACGACGAGGAGCTCGGCGTGGACGACTGGACGCTGGACCTCAAGAGTTACGCCGAACGGACGTTGCCGAACGAGGTGCCGCTGCAGGTCTTCCGCGAGGGGACGCAGCCGGTTGGCACAGAGGACGACGCGGACGAGATCGACCCGCGCTGGCGGGGCCTGGACGGTATCTCCGTCTCGGGTTTCTAGAGTCTCAGTAATCAACAGGAGGTAACATCATGGCCGTACCGAAGAAGAAGACGTCCAAGGCGCGCAGGAATCAGCGCCGCGCCCACCACGCCCTGACCGGCCCCGGCCTTCAGGCGTGTCCCAACTGCGGACAGCCGCATCTCTCACACCGCGTCTGCGGCAACTGCGGTTTCTACAAGGGCCGTACCGCCGTCGCCGTAGAGGCCGCCGAGTAGCCGGCACCGCCGACCGAGCGA
>JACDFX010000072.1 GCA_013815575.1 Rubrobacter sp. | reverse complement strand
GGTCGAGGTCGGCATCCGGACGACGCACGGAGCGGAAGACGACGAGGTAGAGCCGGTCGAAGGGACAGTTGGCGATAACAGGCCAGTCGAAGCCGTTTTCTATCGGGAGATTGGGGTAGTCCGGATGGACGGGGGAAATTCTCTGGGCGGCCTCGTGCAGGCCCACCCGAAGGTCGATCTTCATGCGTCACCTCTCTGGGTTCTGTTCTCTAGGCGTCACCTCCACTTGCATAGAGAACCCGAAACCTTCCCCTTTTCCCGATGACGGTACCGCGCAGGTCTCCGGGCTCCCTCATATTGGTGTGGCCGAAACCGTAGGAGCCGAACGCAAGACGCCTGTACCTGTGGGACGGTGCGTAGAACGAAGGCAGAGATCGAACGAATGATCGGATACTAGACACGCTTCCACTATACGTTTGCAGTCCGCTAAAGTCCACTTAGCTAATGCAGAACACTGCTATATCTCTCCGAGGTACGCCTCGCGCACCTTCGGGTCCTGGCGCAGTTTCTCGGCGGGGGCGGCGTTGACGATGGAGCCCGATTCGAGAACGTAGCCTCGGGTGGCGATCTCCAGGGCGACGTTGGCGTTCTGCTCTACGAGGAGGATCGTGGTGCCCTGCTGGTTGATCTCCTTGATGATGTCGAAGATGCGCTCCACGAGCACCGGCGCCAGGCCCATCGAAGGTTCATCCAGGAGGAGCAGCTTGGGGCTGCTCATAAGGGCGCGGCCGATGGCGAGCATCTGCTGCTCTCCGCCGGACATCGTGCCCGCCTCTTGCTTGATGCGTTCTTGCAGGCGGGGAAATAGCTCGAAGACGCGGTCCATGTCCCGGCGGATGCCGTCGCGGTCGTTGCGGTGGTAGGCGCCCATCTCCAGGTTCTCGCGGACCGTCATGCGGGGGAAGATCTTGCGCCCCTCCGGGCTCTGGGCGATGCCCTTCTTTATCATGTCGTGGGCCGGGACGCCCTGGATCTCCTCGCCGTCGAAGATCACCTTTCCCCGGCGGGCCGGCAGGACACCGTTTATGGACCGCAAAGTGGTCGTCTTGCCCGCGCCGTTCGAGCCGATGAGGGTGACGACCTCGCCCTCTTCCACCGTCAGGGAGACGCCGCGGAGGGCGTGGATGCTGCCGTAGTAGCTGTGCATGTCCTGGACCTCTAGAAGCGCCACGGCTAACCCGTCTTCGCCGTTCCGAGGTAGGCTTCGATCACCCTCGGGTCCTGGCGGACCTCCGAGGGCAGACCCTCCGAGATCTTCTCCCCGTGATCCAACACCGTCACCCTGTCTGAGATGCTCATGACCACGCGCATCTCGTGCTCGATGAGGAGGATCGAGATCCCGCGCTCCTCCCGCAGCCGCTGGATCAGATCCGTCAGCCGCGCCGTCTCTTGCGGGTTCATCCCAGCCGTCGGCTCGTCGAGCAACAACAGCGTCGGCTCGGAGGCGAGCGCCCGCGCTATCTCCAGCCTTCGTTGGTCCCCGTAGGAGAGGTTCTTCGCAAAGGTCTCCCGGTTGCTGATGCCGACGAAGTCGAGCAGGTCACTCGCCCTCTCGGCCGACTCCCTCTCCTCGCGCCGGGTGCCGGGCGTGCGCAAGATGGCGCCAAGGATGGTGCTCTTCAGGCGGGTGTGCATCCCGGAGAGCACGTTGTCCACCGCGCTCATGGTGCCGAAGAGCCGGATGTTCTGGAAGGTGCGCCCGATCCCCATCTGCGCCCGCTGGTGCGGCTTCAGGCGCGTGATGTTCTTGTCCTTGAAGACGAAGGCCCCGGAGCTCGGCTCGAAGAGGCCGCTAACCATGTTGAAGAACGTCGTCTTGCCGGCCCCGTTCGGCCCGATCAGGCTGACTATGGACCGCTCCGGGATGTCGAAGTTCACGGCGTTGACGGCCACGAGGCCGCCGAAGACCTTGGTTATGCCGCGCGCCTCCAGCAGGGGCGTCTCGTTCGGGCCGTTCCCTTCAGGCACGGGCGCCTCCCGTTGCGTCGCCGGCGCCTGGTTCATCGTGGCGCAACTCCTCCTGGCGCTGGCGGTTGGGGATGATGCCCTCAGGACGGAGCAGCATCATCAGCACGAGGACCACGCCGAAGATAAAGAAGTTGTAGCGGGCCAGGTCCACGTTGCTCATGGCGGTGCTGCCTATCGTGTCGCCGATAGCGTGCACGACCGTGCTCAGCTGCGGCAGGGCGTAGAAGTTGATGCCCTGAAGCACGATGGCGCCTAGGATCACGCCGTAGATGTTCCCCATCCCCCCGAGCACGACCATACAAAGTATCAGGATGGAGATGTTGAACGAGAAGGCGTCGGGGAAGACGTTCTTGATAAAAGCCCCGTAGAACCCGCCGGCGAACCCGCCGAAGAGCGCCCCGAGGGCGTAGGCCCACAGCTTCGTCGTTACGGGGTTTATGCCCATGGCCGCGGCGGCCGTCTCGTCCTCGCGCACCGAGATCCAGGCGCGGCCGAGCCTGGAGTTCTGCAAGCGCACGTTCACGTAGACCGTGATGAGGACCATAGCGAGGATCGTGTAGTACCAGGGGTTCAAATCGAGCGTGCTGAACCGCTGCCACGTGTCGAGCGAGTCCGGCAGGAACGGGAAGCCGGGCGAGTCTATGGCCTTGATGCCTATGGTGCCGTTCGTGAGGTTGAAGCCGCCGAGGTCGTCCCCGTTCTGGAAGAACCGGGGGATGATCTCGCCGAACCCGAGCGTCACTATGGCGAGGTAGTCCCCCCGCAGCCGCAGGGTCGGGAAACCGATTATCATGCCGCAGAGCGCGGAGAAAGCGCCCGCCAGCAGGAGCAATATCCAGAACGAGACGTGTATGCCGTCGGGCGCTTCGCCGCTCAGGCTGGTCGCCGTCGAGCCGAAGGAGAATCTCACCCCGTTGAAGTGGCTCGATGCAAACCACCCGATCACGTAGGCTCCGAGCGCGTAGAACGCCACGAAGCCCAAGTCGAGCAGCCCCGCGAAACCGACCACGATGTTGAGCCCCAGGGCCAGCATCACGAAGATGGCGATGGTGATGGCGGTGAAGAGGGCGTCCGTGCCGAGCGCCGCGTCCACGAAAGGCAGAACGAGCGCGGCGAGGATCAGCACCGCCGGCAGCAGAAACCTCCTGTAGCGGACCAAGCTACTCGCCCCCGCCCTGCACCGCGGAGCGGTCGCCGAGGAGGCCGCGCGGCCGGAAGACGAGGACCAGGATCAGGACGGCGAAGATCACGATAGAGGTCCACCGCACGCCGATGTACTGGTCTGCCATGGAGCCTATGATCCCGATAAGGAAACCGCCAACGACCGCCCCGCTCAGGTTACCGATGCCCCCGAGCACGGCCGCCGTGAAGGCGTAGAGGCCTTGCGTGAAACCGACGTTGAAGACCGTGATGCCGTTAAAGAGGCCGTACATGACGCCGGAGGCGCCGGCGAGGATGCCGCCGAGGAGGAAGGTGATGGAGATCGTGCGGTTCACGTTGATGCCCATCATGGAGGCCGCCTCCTTGTCCTGGGCGACGGCCCGCATCGCCTTACCCTGGCGGGTGTTGGAGATAAAGTAGGAGAGGCCGACAAGCAGGGGGACCGTCACCGCGATCACGAACAGGTCCTTCCAGCGGAAGATCACCGCCTCCCCCGGCAGGATGTTGGCGCTGGAAATCAGCTCGGGGAACGGCACCTGGGCGGGGCCCTTCCAGATCAGGCCGATGTTCTGCAGGATAAAGGACATGCCTATGGCCGTGATGAGCACCGCCAGCCGCGGCGAGTTCCTCAAAGGTTTGTACGCCACCCGCTCGATGCCGACGCCGATGAGCCCGCACGCCGCCATCGCCACCACGAGCGCGATGAGGACCCCCACGATATTTATCAAGGTCCCGCCGTCGCCGGTTATCGGGGCGAAGAACTGCAGACCAACGAACGTCCCCGACAGCACCGTGATGCCGACGAAGGAGCCGATCATGAAGTTGTCGCCGTGGGCGAAGTTGATGAGCTCGATGATACCGTAGACGAGCGTGTAGCCGAGCGCGATGAGCGCGATGATGGCCCCGTTGGTTATCCCGATGACGAGCTGGGAGGCGAACTGCCCCGGCTCCTGGAGCGCCTGGGAGAGCAGCAAGGCCAGCACGGCAACGATGACGACCGCTGACAGGCGCGTGCTCCAGCTCGACGACCTGACGCTCTGCAGCAGGGCCTCCGACCTGCTCTTAGCCGCTCCACCCGTAGTCATCAGACCCCTCTTCTAGCAGTGGGGACCGGCCCAAAAGGCCGGCCCCCAAGCGAACTGTCCGTGACCCCTCCTAGAAGTCCGCTACGTCGACGACCCGGTCGAGCGTGAACTCGCCGCCGTCGACGGTCTGGACGGAGAGCTCGGTGAGGCTCGTGTCGCCCTCCTCGTCGAAGCTCCAGGTCCCCAGCACGCCCTCGAAGTCCTCCGTGGCGAAGACCTCGTCGATGACCGCCTGGCGCTCAGGGACGCCGCCGGCCTCGTCCGCGGCCCGCTCGATGGCATCGAGCATCACGTTGGCCGCCTCGTAAGCGTAGGCGGTGTAGGGCTGGATCTCGTCGTCGTACTTGCCCTCGTAGGTCTCCACGAACTCCTGGCCCTCGGCCGAGAGCTCGCTCTCCGGCAGGCCGCCGAAGGTGACGTAGATGCCGTTGGCCGCGTCCCCGGCCTGGCCGAGAAGCTCGTCCACGAAGATGCCGTCGGGGCCGACGAAGAGGACCTCGTCGTTGGGCATCCCAGCGCCGACCTTGTCCTTGATGATCTGGGCGGCGTTGTTCTCGATGATGCCGCCGAAGTAGACGGCGTCAGGCTCCGCCTGGGCGACCTTGCTCATGAGCGAGCGGTAGTTGGAGGCAGATCCGTCGATACCCTCGCGCCCGATAACCTCTATTCCCTGCTCCTCTGCGGCCTTCTGGAACTGGTCGGCGAGGCCCTTACCGTAGGTCTCCTTGTCGTCGAGGATGTAGACGGACTCCACTTCCTCCTCCTGCAGGAGCGCCGCGCCCGCCTGGCCCTGCTTGTCGTCGGCCACGATCACGCGGGCGTAGTTGCGCTCGCCGGTCGGGTAGTACTTGTCCGGCTCGTCCGGCTCGCCGCCGGTCTTGGTCAGGCCGATGTAAGTGTTAGCCGGGCTGACCATCGCGAGGCCGGCCTCGTTTAGGGTTGGAATCTGGGTCGCGGCGCAACCGGAGTTGAACGGGCCGATCCAACCGACGACCGCCTCGTCCTGGGCCGCCTTCTGCGCGTTCTCGGCGCACTTGGCCGGGTCCCACTGCCCGGCCTGGGCCGTGGCATCATCGAGGGATTCGTAATCCACCTTGAGCCCGGCGACCTCGCCGTCGCGCTCCTCGATGGCGAGCTCGATCGCGTTGACCATGGTCGTCGTCTGGGCGCGGTTCGCGCCCTGCAGCGGCAGGTCGCTGACGATCTTGATCGACCCGCCACCACCACCGCCGGAGTCGCCGCCCCCGCTTGCGCCGCCACACCCCACCATCACCAGTGCCGCCAGCAGCCCCGCCATCACCAAAGTCGTTACCCGACGCGCTTTCTTCAATTCTCCTCCTCGATTCCGGTAAGCCCGAGTTCGCCGCCACAGTGGCCCAAAAAAGTCTTATTGAGGCGGCATTATGGGTATGCATACTCCGGTTTGTCAAGCAGGCACGGCCCGCACGCGGAACACCTTTTCTACGTTGGTATAATGTTCCCCGTTCCACGCGCCGGAGTGGCGGAATTGGTAGACGCGCCGGACTCAAAATTCGGTGATTTTAGGATCGTGTGGGTTCGAGTCCCACCTCCGGTACTTTTGACGAAACCCCCGCGTTTGCGGGGGTTTCGCTCGCGCAATGAAGTCCCGCCTGGGATCTCCGCTCTCGCCTCTTGGTGACAGTTTTGGTGACAACTGGCCCACTGCGGACAGAGAAGGGCCGGGGCCCGTGGCGCGCGCCGCCCGACCTCACAACTCCGGCGACACATGGGCGTGGAGATCAGCGGTCACGGCGTTCCCGCCGAGTCGGGCTCCGAGGTCCTCGGCGGGAACGCCGTTGAGGAGGGCACGGGTGGCGTAGGCGCCCGAAACCGTGCCAGATAATCCGGCTGGACGGCGTCCCGTGCGACAAGACCGCCTCCTTGCTCCGGCTTTTCCCAATTTACCGTGCCAGAAAGTGTCTATTATCTAGCCTCACAGGGTATTCCCATATCTTCCGAACACTCGTCGAGGCAGCCGGCCTTCTTGGGGCGTAGATTCCTAGACGGCCGTGCGACCAGGCTTCGAGGTCCTTGCATAGCGTGGGTCGCCAAGTCACTCCTCCGGGGGAGACGGGGCGCTCTCCTCCATCGCGATCGCGGCCGAGATGTGCGAGAGGTGGGTCAGCCCTTGCGGGAAGTTTCCCAGCATCTCACCGGCCTGCGTATCGTACTCCTCGGAGGACAACCCGAGATCGTTGGAGGTGGAGGCGGCCCGGTCGAAAACTTTGTGCGCCTCTTCTGTCCGCCCCTGACGGGCCAGGCATTCGGCGAGCCAGAAAGAGCAGGCTATGAACGCACCCTCCCGGCCACCAAGGTACCGCTTGGTGAGGCCCTCGTCGTCGAGCTCTTCGCGGATGGCGTCGGCGGTGCGGACCATGCGCGCGTCGTCGTAGTCCACGAAGCCGACCTTGGGCAGGAGCAACAGGCCAGCGTCGAGGTCCTTGCTGCCGAAAGAGCGCACGAAGGTCCCGCGCTCACCGTCGTAGCCCTCCCTCTCGACGGCGCCCCGGATCTCGTCGCGCACCTCCCTCCACCTTTCGACGGGCGCCGAGCACTCGCACTCCTCGGAGAGCCTGATGCCGCGGTCGAGAGCGACCCAGCACATAACCTTCGAGCGCACGAAGTGTTCGCTGTCGCCGCGCACCTCCCAGGTCCCGTGGTCGGGCTCCTTCCACAACCGGGCGGCAGCCTCGACCAATTCTACGAGGAACCCTCAGTAGTCGGCGTCTGGGGAGTTGCCGCGCCGGTGCCAGAGCCAGGCGAGTTCCAGGAGCTCGCCGTAGACGTCGAGCTGTAGCTGGTCCGAGGCGGCGTTGCCCACGCGCACGGGCCTCGCCCCCCGGTAGCCCTCTAAGACGACTGATGTGTAATGAGCTATATCAACAGATCCGCCAGGTGGCGCAGCGGCCGACCGAGCCCCTCGTTCATCCGCTGGCCGCAGGTGTACGCTGTGATCTTGGCGGCCAGACGGGTCAGCAGCCCGCCCAGGGTCTTGGCCCGGTGGCGCTCCAAACCGAAGAAGTCCTTGAGCTGGCCGATCACCCCCTCCATGATCTGGCGCTTGCCGGCGGCCCATCGGCGATCGGCCTT
>JACDFX010000449.1 GCA_013815575.1 Rubrobacter sp. | reverse complement strand
CCCCACGAGGTCCTGACCGGCTCCGAGCTGCACCGCCGTCATCCCGGCTACCGCCTGCCCGACGACCACCTGGCCCTCGTGCAGCCGGACGGCGGGTTCCTGGCGCCCGAGAAGTGCATCGTCTCCTACGTGGCCGCCGCGCAGGCGCACGGGGCCGAGATCCACGCGCGTGAGAGGGTCCTTGAATGGGAGCCGCTCGAGGGCGGGGTGCGGGTCCGCACCGACCGCGGCACCTACGAGGCGGACAAGCTCGTCATCACCGCCGGCGCCTGGGACGCCGAGCTCGTCGACGTGCTCGACGGCCTCGCCGTCCCCGAGAGGCAGGTCCTCGCCTGGCTCCAGCCCACCCGCCCCGAGCGCTTCCGGCAGGACAACTTCCCCGTCTTCAACCTGCTCGTGGACGAGGGACGCTTCTACGGGTTCCCCGTTTTCGGCGTCCCGGGTTTCAAGTTCGGGAAGTACCACCACCTCGAAGAGGTCGTCGACCCAGAGACCCTCGACCGCGAGACGCACGACTACGACGAACAGTTGCTACGGGATTTCGCCGAGCGCTACTTCCCGGACGGCTGCGGGCCGACGATGGACCTTCAGACCTGTATGTTCACCAACACGCCGGACAACCACTTCGTTATCGACCTGCACCCGAACTACGAGCAGGTCTCGTTCGCCTCGCCCTGTTCCGGGCACGGCTACAAGTTCGCCAGCGTGATCGGCGAGGTCATGGCCGACCTGGCGGAGACCGGCCTAACGCGCCACGACATAAGCCTCTTCCGCCTCGACCGCCTGACACAACCGGGCCGGACACCGTCGATGCTTCCGGCCCCCCCGCCAGGAAGCACCGACGGTCAAGCCCGCGAGCGGAACGGCCATTCCCGCTCTTTTCCGCGGGTGCCGGACGTGCGACCGTTCTGGTAGCCGGCCCGGAGCAGAACGGGGCTGCGAACAAACTATCGGATTTCCTGACCCTATGGAGGAGTCGATGCGCGGGGCGGCACTATGAAGTTCAGCGATTCCGAGACGCTAACGTTCGACGTCGTGGGCACCCTCATCGATTTCGAGACCGGGATACTGGACTGGTTCCAGCCCGCGTTGAAGCGGTATGGGGTGTCGAAAACCGATGAAGAGGTCCTCGCTACCTTCGCCGTGGTCGAGGACAAATACCAGAAGGAGAGCCCGGAGAAGCCTTTCACCGAGATGCTTCCTCTCATCTACCGCGATATGGCATCCGGATGGGGCATCGAGTTTCGCGAGGAGGATGCGGAGAGCTTCAGGGACTCTATACGGTCTTGGCCTCCTTTCCCCGATACGGTGGAGGCGCTTGAGGATCTCGGAACCCGGTATCGGCTCGTGGCCGTGACGAACGCCGACGCGTGGGCGTTGGGGCACATGAGCGCGAACATGGGAGACCCCTTCCAGGAGAGGATCACCTGCGATGAGGTGGGAACGAACAAGCCGAGCCCGGAGGTCTTCGAGTACGTTCTGGGAAAACTTGCCCCAAGAGGTGTGCAGAAAAAAGACATCCTCCACACCGCCCAGAGCCAGTACCACGACATCGCGCCGGCCACTGAGATGGGCTTCGCCACGATGTGGATAGAGAGGCGTCATGGCAAGAACGGCTTCGGGGCCACCCCGAAACCCGGGCGGGTCGCGACGCCGACCTTCCACGCCACCAGCATGGCCGACTTCGCCAGTCAGGTGCGCGAGGAACAGCAATTTGGAGAAGACGACACCCATGAGCACTCTGGAGGTGCGGGATGACGGCAACGGTTCGCGTTGTCTCGGGCGCGCTCGAGGACGGGACGCGGCGCGGGTCGGTTTACGGCGGCGACCTGCTCGTCTTCAAGGACGTTCCGCCGCTTCGAGAATTCTGCGCGTTCGCCGATGCCCTGATCCGGGAAGCCTTCGAGACCGAGGACCCGGTGAGGGCGCAGTTCGGGTTGGGGCGAGACGAGTACCTCTCCAGAGTGGAGGCACTCCAGAGACGGTTCCGGAAGGACGACGCGGCCAAGGAGCTGTTTCTCGCGGCGCTCGGGCACGTCGGCGTAGATCTGCGGCGTACCTCGTGGGACTGGCTGTACCTGCGCGTCTCGCCGCACGGAGATGAGCACGCCGGCCGGCGGACCGCCAAGCTGGGCTTCCACCGCGATACCTGGTCGTCCAACGTCTACGCGCAGACGAACTGGTGGGCCCCGATCTACCCGATAACCGCCGGGCGCACCATCGCCTTCTACCCGGCTTACTGGGATGAGCCTCTGAAGAACACGAGCCGGGAATGGGACCTGGAGGAGATCAGGGCCGGCGGATCGAGCGCCCCCGTGGTGCCCGGGCCTACGGAGACCGTGGACACCGCCTCCGAGCTGCGGCCTGTGATCGAGCCCGGTGATCTTCTCTGCTTCTCCGGGGCGCACCTGCACGCCAGCGTGCCGAACACGACGGGCGTTGCCCGGTTCAGCGTCGAGGTACGTACGGTGGACACCGGGGACGTGGCGGACGGCCGCGGCGCGCCCAACTTGGACGGCGAGGCCCCCCGCGTGGCCTCGGGCTGGTTCCGCAGCGTGGGCGACGGCACGCCGCTACCCGCCGTTGGCCCGGGTTTGGTCACGGAACCCGGTGTAGAATAACCCGCCATGGAGACCGTCAACCGCAGGAGCGGCTTCGTTCAATCGGTGGACCGGGCGATCACCGT
>JACDFX010000448.1 GCA_013815575.1 Rubrobacter sp. | reverse complement strand
ATAGTCGAAGCAGGCACCAGCTCTTCCCGCACCCTCGCTGCCCGGCTCAAATCTCTGGAAGGCGAGGGCTATGTGACCCGCACGGCCCTGAAGGGCTACCACCGCCGCGTCGAGTACGACCTCCCGCAGAAGGGCCGCGCTCTCGTGCCGGTCGTCGACGCGATGAAGGGGTTCGGTGAGTCCTGGCTGCTCGACGCCGGTTGCGAGGAACTTCCCGACCTTCGCCCGCCGACAGCGTAGACGCGGCCCCAAAGCGTTCTACTATGCGAGGCGCGTTCGTGTCCGCGGTGGCCCGGACTGCACTAGAGTAAAGGCTAGAGAGCGAGGAGGTACGGAGCATGGGCGAAGGGTTCTTCTCCAGAGGTTTCAGAGGGCGACGCAGGAACCAGGATACGGCGCTGCCCCCGGGCCAGTACCTGGAGGACGGCTTCCCGGTCCTCTCCGCGGGACCCACGCCCCGCACCCCCCTGGAGGAATGGGACTTCTCCGTCGTCGGGGAGGTGGACGAACCGAAGAGGTGGACTTGGGAGGAGTTCCGCGCGTTGCCCTCCGAGGAGATCACCACGGACATCCACTGCGTCACCAAGTGGTCGAAGCTGAACACCCGCTGGGAAGGCGTCTCCGTGGATACTCTGCTCGAGGGCGTGGATACGTCGGCCGAGTACATCACCGCCTACTGCGACGGCGACTACACGACCAACCTGCCGCTGGAGGAAGTCACGGGCGGCAAGGCGTGGGTTGCGTACGCCTACGAGGGGGAACCCCTGGAGCCCGAGCACGGCGGCCCGGCGCGTCTGTTCGTTCCGCACCTGTACTTCTGGAAGAGCGCCAAATGGGTGAGGGGGCTGCAGCTCATCGCCCACGACATCCCGGGTTTCTGGGAGGGCCTGGGATACCACAATTTCGGGGACCCCTGGCGCGAGCAGCGCTACTGGGGCGACTAGCGTGGTAGCAGTGGGGCCACGAAAGCTCCTCTGGCGTCTCGCCGAAGTCGTCGACGTCGTGCCCGAGACCCCGAGAACAAAGAGCCTGGTGCTCGACGCTCCGGGGTGGGAGGGTCACAGGGCCGGCCAGCACGTCGACGTGAGGCTGACCGCCGAGGACGGCTACCAGGCCCAGAGGAGCTACTCCATAGCCTCCGCCCCCGAGGAGGAGAGGCTCGTGCTGACGGTTGACCGGCTTGATGACGGCGAGGTCTCGCCCTACCTCACCGACGTGTTAACCGTGGGGGACAGGCTGGAGCTCAGGGGGCCGATCGGGGGCTACTTCGTCTGGGATGCCGCGGACGGCGGGCCGCTCGTGCTGGTAGCCGGGGGTTCCGGCGTGGTGCCGCTGATGGCGATGATCCGCCACAGGGCGGCCGTCGGCAGCGACGTGCCAACCCGCCTACTCTACTCCTCCCGCTCCTACGAGGAGATCATCTACCGCGAGGAGTTGGAGGACTTCGCGGCACGGGACGGTTCGCTGGAGGCCATTCACACTCTGACCCGCTCCGCGCCGAAGGGTTGGGACGGCTACGACAGGCGGATCGACGCCAGGATGCTCTCCGAAGTGGCCTGGACCCCGGAAGAGCGCCCGCTCGCCTTCGTGTGCGGCCCCACGCCGCTCGTGGAGGAGGTGGGGACCGCGCTCGTCGGCCTGGGCCACGACCCCGGGCGCGTCAAGACCGAACGCTTCGGAGCAACGGGAGGTTAAGGGATCATGGACGAACTCAGGCTGGACGGCAACGCGGCGGCGGGCACGCTCGGGGAGGTATTCTCCTTCGAGGTGACCACCGCGGAGTACGCCTGCGGCGGCTGCGGCAAGGCCGGCACGCTCGGGGGCGCCGCCGTCTACGAGGTGAGGGACCTTGGCATCATCGTTCGCTGCCCCGGCTGCGACAACGCCCTGATCCGGGTGGCCCACAACCGCGGACGCTACCTGGTAGACCTCAGGGGTACGAAATACCTCGCAACCGGATAGCCTCGCGCAGCCTTCTCTCATCGAAGGCGTGGATAGTACAACACTAGGATGCTCGGCTACGAGAACGTCCGCACCTACTTCGGCTCCTGGAACGAGTGGGCCCAGGGCGAGGGCCTCCCCATAGAAGAGGTGGCACCCCGCGAAGGGCAGAAGGTCCAGTAATAGTAGCTTTATCCGGCGAGGATCGTGGAGGTGTGATCCCTCCACGGTCCTCCTGACGGGGAGTGGAACCCTGGTCAAGGTCCACGAGTACGAGGCGTCGTACGCGGCGGTGGTAGGGGCCCTGATCTCCGATGTCCAGGAGAGCGGGCTGTTGCTCGTCACGGACATAGACGTGCGGAAGAACGCGCGCAAGATGGGTAAGGAGATCGGGGACAACCGCATCCTGCCGGTCTTCCGACTACGCCGTACGAGTGTGGAAGGCGGAGCTGGACGTCTGGGTGGAGATCCCGGCCCACATCCACGTTCACGAAACCTCCGACGGACGAGTCCAGGCCCGTTACAGGGAGCCTTCGGAGACGCCCGCCCCATACGAGAATGATGCGCTCTCGGAGATAGTCGCGGAGCTCGACCCGGTCTTCGCCGGGATTCTGGAGGGTCGCCGGTGAACGCCGGTTCTAGAACTGTTAGCCTGAAGCAACACAGAGGAGGGAGACGCATTGATCCGCGAAGAGGCTACGGAGCTTGTACTCGAAGCGAAGAAGGAGAAGGGCCTGACCTTCGAGG
>JACDFX010000447.1 GCA_013815575.1 Rubrobacter sp. | reverse complement strand
CGTCCGAGGAGGCCACGTCCGGCTCGGTCATGCAGAAGGCCGAGCGGATCTCGCCGTCGAGCAGCGGCTTGAGCCACCGCTCCTGCTGCCCGGGGCTGCCGTAGCGGGCGAGAACCTCCATGTTACCGGTGTCGGGGGCGTTGCAGTTGAAGACCTCGGGTGCGATGAGGCTGCGTCCCATCACCTCGCACAGCGGCGCGTACTCCAGGTTCGAGAGCCCGGCACCGTACTCGGAGTCGGGCAGAAAGAGGTTCCAGAGGCCGGCGGATCTCGCCCTCTCCTTGAGTTCCTCCATGATCGGGGGCGTGCTCCAGCGGTCCGCGGAGGCCTCGACCTGCTCGTGGAACGTCTTCTCGTTCGGGTAGACGAACTCGTCCATGAACGCCTCGACCCTTTCCCGAAGCTCCAGTACCTTCTCGGTGTGATCGAAGTTCATGCGTGTTCTCCTTCCGTCAGGCCCAGATATTCGACGAGGTCTTCTAGCTCCCGCAAGGTCTCGGCGTCCAGAGTCGGGGCGGGGGAACGGACGTGCGAAGAGCCGATAGTGCGCCGCATTTTGAAGATCTCCTTGCGGATGCCCACACCCCCGACGCCGAGCTGGGCCTCGAAGCGGATCAGGGGCAGGTAGCGGAAGAAATGCTCCCTCGCCTCCTCCTCTCTGCCTTTCGAAAAGAGTTGGTAGACCCGTGCCAATACTTCCGGGTAGGCGAAGCCGGTCATGATGCCGACGGCGCCGCGCGCCAGCTCCTCGTAGAAGTACATCCCGCCGAGGCCGCCGAAGATGCCGGCCCGTTTGTCCGCGTCTTCTATGCTGCCTATAAGGGCCGAGATCTTGATGGTCGTCGGCGCCTCTTCGAGCTTGACGTACCGGCAGTTCTCGACCTCGTTCATCATCCGCGAAATGAAAGCCGCCGGCATCACCACACCCGTGTTTACCGGCTCGTCCTGCACCACGACCGGCACGGAGGTAGCCCCCGCGAGCTCCCCGTAGTGTTCGAAGACGAGTTCCAGGTTCTTGAGGTTGTTCGGCGGCGCGACCATGACGGCCGCGGCCCCGAGGCTCTCCGCCTCGCGGGCCCTCTCTACCGCCACTCGGGTCGCGGGCGCGGAGCAGCCGATGACGACCGGGACCCTGCCGTCCGTGGCCGCGACGTAGCGTTCGGCGACGGCGGTGCGTTCGCCGTCGGTGAGCTTGTGGGCTTCGCCCATGATGCCGAGTGCCACGAGGCCGTCCACCCCGGATTCCACGTAGTGTTCGGTGAGGGCGTCGATGCCAGCGAAGTCCACGTCCCCCGCGCTCGTAAACGGGGTAAGGGTGATGGGGCAGACGCCGTGCAGGGACATGGGGTCAGTATACAGGCACCCTTTTTCTCCCGCGGCCCGGATGGGCTACCATGACGTACCTATGAGGTTGGCTTCCGTAGAGATCGGCGGCAACGAGGTGGCGGCCGTGGTGTGGGCCGGCGTCGCCCTGCCGGTGGCCGAGATCCCGAACCCCGACGGATGGCCCACGGACCTCTTCTCCCTGCTGGAGGGCGGGCGTCTCGACGATTTGCGCCGGAGGTGGGAAGGGCTCTCGGAGAGGGAGCTGGAAGACCTGGCAGTACGGGCGGTTCCGGACCGGGACCTCTCCTACGCTCCCCTGTACCGGCGTCCGCGCAAGATCTGGGGCATAGGACTGAACTATGCCGAGCACGCAGGAGATCTGGACGAGAAGGCCCCCGCGGAAGAACCCGCCAGCTTCATGCGCCCGGACACGACGATAATAGGCCCGGGTGACGAGATACTGCTGCCGGAGGGCGTAGGACGCGTAACAGTGGAGGCCGAGCTCGCTGTGGTCATCGGCCGGGAGGCGAGGAACGTCACCGAAGGGGAGGCCCCGTCATTCGTCGCAGGCTTCACGACCGTGCTGGACGTGACGGCGGAGGACATCCTGAGGCGCAACCCCCGCTACCTGACGCGGGCGAAGAGCTTCGACACCTTCTTCAGCTTCGGCCCCGAGCTCCTGACGACCGACGAGGTTGACGACGTAGGGGCGCTGGAGGTCTCGACGGTGCTGAACGGCGAGGTCCGACGCGCGAATACTGTCTCGAACATGACCTTTTCTCCGTGGTGGCTCGTGGCGTTCCACTCCCGGGTCATGCGCCTGCTGCCAGGCGACGTGATCTCGACCGGAACGCCGGGGGCCGTAGTCATACGGGAGGACGACGTGGCCGAGTGCCGCATAAGCGGATTCGAGCCGCTCGCCAATCCCGTTGTCCGGTAGCCGTGCCGAAGCGTCAATGTTGCGTAGGAGGCTATCTTGGGCAAGGTTAACCTCTACCTTCGGCTCCTCTCCTAACGTGGCGGAGAAACGAGCAAGCACTCCACACGCTGCTCACCGTCCGTCAGGCGCTCCGGGCAGTTGTCCGGGTCGCCCCGGCTCACCCAGCCGCTCGGTTCGTCGCCGGGCGCGTACCACTCGGCCTCCCCGGCCCCTATCCCGTCGCCGTCGGCGTCGTGGTAGTAGGGCGCGGGCGGGGTCTTGGCGTCTAGCACCCGGGCGGCGAAGCCGCTGGTGGTGGAACTGTTCGCGCCGGCGGGCGCCTTGGCCTGCACCACCACCAGGTCGTCCGCCTCGAGCTCTGAGGGGGCCGCCTTGGCGTCGTCGAGCTCTATCTTGGTGGCCCCCTCCTTCCACTTCCAATA
>JACDFX010000446.1 GCA_013815575.1 Rubrobacter sp. | reverse complement strand
GCATCGAGACCCGCCACGTCGTCCTCGGCCACCTGCAGCGCGGCGGCACCCCGACGGCCTACGACCGCATCCTCTCCACCCGCTACGGCCTGCGCGCCGCCGAAGCTGTGAAGAACGGCGAGTGGGGCAAGATGGTCGCCCTTCGCGGCAACGAGATCGTCACCGTGGACCTCTCCGAAGCCACCGACGAGACCAAGACCGTCCCACCCGACTTTTACAAAGCCGCCCAGACCTTCTTCGGGTAAGAACCGTCCGGGAACGCCGGGTGCGTTCCCCGGCCTGGATGGTCGCCTATGCGGCGGTCCTCGTGCTCCTCGGAGCGGGCTACGCCACCGTAGTCTACGTCGGCCCGCGGGCCGCCCTGTTCTTCACTGTGCCGGCGTTCGTCGCGGCCCTGGTCTCCGTCTACCTGACGCTGCGCCGGTAACGCGACCTACCGCCTGGGGCCGCTGTCGACCGCCCTCAGGCAGTCCCGTCCTGCATGGCGCGTTCGCCGATGCGACGGTAGCGGTCGTGGCGGGCGGCGACGAGGGTTTCGGGGTCGGCCTCCGACAGGCCGGAGACGACCCGGCCCAGGGCATCTCCGACGGTGTCGATGGCGTCTTCGGGCTCGTTGTGGGCGCCGCCCAGGGGCTCGGGGAGGACCTCGTCGACGATGCCGTGGTCTTTAAGGTCGCGGGCGGTCAGCTTCAGGGCTTCGGCTGCCTCGGCGGCCCGGCCGGGGTCGCGGAAGATGATCGAGGCGCAGGACTCGGGGGCTATGACGGAGAGGTAGGAGTTCTCGAGCATCCCGACGTAATCGGCGAGGCACATGGCCAGGGCCCCGCCCGAGCCTCCCTCCCCGATCACGAACGAGACGACCGGCACCGGCGCCCTTGAGAGCGCCATGAGGTCGGCGGAGATGGCCCATGCCTGGCCTCGTTCCTCCGCCTGACGCCCGGCGAAGGCGCCCGGCGTGTCAACCAGCAGGACGATCGGGAGGCCGAAACGGACGGCCAGCTCGTAGAATCTTCCGACCTTGCGGTAGCCCTCGGGGTGGGCCATCCCGAAATTTCCCGCCACCCTGGCCTTTACGTCCGCTCCCTTGTCGTGCCCGATCAGGACGATCGGGTGACCGCCGAGCTCGGGTTTGAGGCGGGCGAAGCCGCCGCGCACCGCCGCGTCCTCGCCGAACAGTCTGTCGCCCGAGAGCTCGTAGAAGTCCTCCGTAAGCGCGTCGCGGTAGGCGCGGAAGTTCGGGCGGTCAGGGTGGCGGGCGACCTGAACCCGCTGGTACGGGGAGAGATTCGAGTAGACGCGGCGTTTGGCGGCGTCGAGGGCCTCTTCAAGGCGGGAGATCTCAACCTGCAACCCCTCGCTCCCGCCGGCGAGCCGGTGAAGGCCCGAGATCCGCTCCTCGAGCTCCTTGATCGGGCGCTCGAACTCGAGGATCACGCCACGAACCCCAGCAGCCGCTCTATGTCTCCCCTGAGCGCGAGCCGGTGCACGATGCGGTCGACCATCCCGTGGTCCCTCTGGAACTCCGCTGTCTGGAAGCCCTCGGGCAGCCTCTCCCTGGTCGTCTGCTCTATGACCCGGGCCCCGGCGAACCCTATTCTGGCCCCCGGCTCGGCGATGACCACGTCGGCCGCCGTCGCGAACGAGGCCGTCACCCCCCCGAACGTGGGGTCCGTCAACACCGAAATATACGGCCACGAGCCCTCGACATACCTGGAGAGCGCGACGCTGGTCTTGGCGAGCTGCATAAGCGAGTAGACGCCCTCGAACATCCGGGCCCCACCGGAGGCGGAGACGATCAAGAGGGGCAACTCCTCGGCGTAAGCGTGCTCGATGGTCCTGGCGACCTTCTCACCGACCACGCTCCCCATCGACCCCCCGATGAACCGAAAGTCCATCACGGCAATCGCAACCCGCCGCCCGCCCAAGTCCCCCACGCCGCTCACGACCGCGTCGTCGAGGCCGGTCCTGCGCCGCGCCTTTTTGAGCCTCTCTTCGTAGCCGTCGAAGCCGAGGGGGTCTCCAGCCAGGAGGCCGCTGTCGCGTTCCTCGAAGGAGCCGCGGTCAAGCAGGAGCCGCAGGCGGGCGGGGGCGGAGAGCGGGTAGTGGAACTCGCAGTGCGGGCAGACGTTGAACCGGGCACCCAAGTCCTTCTCGTAGATCGGCTGCCCGCACCGCTCGCACTTGGTGAAGACGGCGTCCATGGGCCCGATGCCGCTCTCGGTCTCGGTCGCGGTTCGGGAGTACTCCCTGCGCTTGCTAAGCCAGTTTCTGATCGGCGTCCCCCGCCTTCTCGACCGTGGAGAGCGCCTCGCGCACCCCACGCAACCACCCTCCGGCCCCCTCGGCCCCGCCCTCGGCGACGAGCCGCATGAGCTTGCTCCCGATTATGACCCCGTCCGCCTCGGCCGCCGCCTCGGTTGCCGCTTCGGGAGATGAGATACCGAATCCGAGCGCCACCGGAACGTCGGTCTTCGCCCGGACCCGCCGCAGAAGCTCCACGGCCTTGGGCGGCAGGTGATCCCGAACCCCCGTAACGCCGGCGACCGAGACACAGTAGACGAAACCCGTCGCGAGCGCGACCGCCTCCTCGACCCGCCTCTCAGAAGAGGTCGGGGCGACGAGCGGGCAGAAGCCGACGCCGCGCCTCCCGCACGCCTCGGCGAAGGGGGCCGCCTCGTCCACGGGGAGGTC
>JACDFX010000071.1 GCA_013815575.1 Rubrobacter sp. | reverse complement strand
GCTTACCGGTCCCGACGAGGGCGCCTCGTAGACGAGGACTTCGTACTGCTCCACGCCCGCTACCGTCCCGCCGGCAGCCTCCGCCGCCCCGCTACGCACGCTAGACACCGCTTGCTCGGTGGCCCGCAAGGCCTCTTCGCTCTCCCAGAAGGCCACGCCGATCTGCTTGCCGCTCTGCCGATCGCCCAGGGCGACGAACCCCTTGAACCCGTCCATCTTCTGGAGTTGGGGCAGGGTCTGCTCCTGGAAATGGCGCGTGGTGTCGTCCATCTTGTCCGGAGAACCCTCCAGCGTGGTTACTCGTGCGTACATGCCGTTACTCCTTCCTCCCGCCCCGATCTCGGCGGGCATCGGGGAGCTCTTCTGAAGAGCCCCGCGGTTGTTCCTCCTGTTGCTTGAGACCGCGCCCGAGCCGCCCGGGTTACGGTGGAAGCGGAATATCGACCGACAAGCACGCTGTTTTTTTGTGGCGAACCTATCCCTTCCGGAGCTGTTGGTCGAGATCGAAGCCACAGCGGCGGTGTAGACCGCTCGAACTTCGGAGAACCCCCTACAGGCGAGGTTCCGAGAAGCCTTCTACCTGAAGTCGCGTGGATAAGGGGATAGGGAGGAGATCACCGGTTGGTCCACTTGAGTTGGAACTCGAGCTCCTCCTCTTCCCCCTCCCGCTCATGCTCGACGTTGAACTCGGCACGGGCTGGTACGTAGACCCTCTCCCCGGCCACCCGGATCTCGAACCGCTCGTCCGCCTCTAAGGAGTCGGCCAGCCTACGCAGCTTCTCCACAAACTCGGAGGTGGAGTAGACCTTTTCGATGTCCCTATCCCACTTTTCGCCCATCAATCCTCCCTGGGTTCGCCCAACGCTCTACCTTTCGGTAGCTTACCGGGTTCGAAGGTCAGGAGAAACCCACGGCAGCGGACCGAAGCCATGCGGACTTTCGAGAAAAGGGGTGCCCGACGTTGACTCAATAAAGGGTCTTGCAAGCTTTGTCTGGATGCCAGGCAACGTCAAAATTATCGGATGTTGCGAGTCTGCTATGGGGAGGGCAGGCAGGCTACTCAAATACGGGCCAACCGGAAATCTCGCGCAAAACGCCCCCACGCTCGGAAGCCTCTACTCGGCGGGCCGCGAGTCGTGCGTACCCCTCCTCAAGCTCCACACCGACAAAAGTGCGGTTCAACTCCTTCGCCGCAACCGCCGTCGTCCCCGAGCCGCAGAACGGGTCGAAGACCAGGTCGCCCTCCCGCGTGCAGGCCAGCAGCGCCCGGCGCACCAGGCGCAAGGGCTTCTGGGTCGGGTGGCGGCCATGTAGTTTCTCCCGGCGCGAGGGCGGAGATATGCGCCAGACGGAAGAGACCTGGGAGCGTGGGTCCCTGCTGTTTATGACGTCGTAGTTGAAGGTGTGGCGTGCCCCGCTCTTGACGGCCCAGATCAGGGTCTCGTGCGCGTGCGTAAACGCCGTATGAAGTGCGTTCGGGGGCGGGTCCGGCTTCTCCCAGACAACGGAGTTTATGACCGTGAACCCCAGAGTCTGCAACGCGAACCCGACACTGAAGATAGCGTGGTGGGTGCCGCTAACCCAGATGGTCCCGCCGGGCTTGAGCACGCGGCGTGCCTCTCTCAGCCAGCGGACGTTGAACTCGTGATCCTTTTCGAAAGAGCCTAGCGTGCGATCCCAACTCCCCTTGTCCACGGACGCGAGGCGCCCGTTCTTCAACGTGATGCCGCCGTTGGAGAGCCGGTACGGCGGGTCGGCGAACACGGCGCCCACGCTACCCGCCGGCATCAGGCGCATGAGCTCCATGCAATCCGCGAGGTAGACCACGGCCCCCGGCTCGCCGAAGGTCTCGAGATCCCGCAACTCCATCCCCTATTTGTAGGAACAGGAGCACAGATCCTTTAGGCCGGCCCGCACGCAAGAGAACGCGGGCAACCGGAAAACCCGATCAAGAGGTGACTAACCCCAACCCTGCCAGCATCTCGAAGACCCGCGGCCCCACTGGGACGCGGATGGGCTTTACGACGTAACTCTTTCGTCGCCGAGCATCTTCGTCACGACCGCCAGGTGCATCTTGAGCCCCACGGCCAGGGCGTCCTCGTCTATGGTGAAGCGTGGGTGGTGGTGCGGGGCGGTTATGCCCCTGTCTTCGTTGCCGGCCCCGATGAGGTAGAACGCCGCGGGCACCCTCTGCCCGTAGGCCGAGAAGTCCTCCCCACCCATATTCGGCGGCATGACCTCGACGTTCTCCTCACCGACCACGTCACGGGCGGTCTCTTCGATGTCTTGCGTCAAACCGTCGTCGTTGACCACGGGCCTGTAGCCCCGGTTGTAGGAGAACTCGTAGTCGGCGCCGTGGGCAGACGTTACGCCGTTTATAACGCGCTCCATGATCCCGGGCATCCGGTCGCGCACCGCCGGGTCGAGGGTCCGCACGGTCCCCTCCATCTCCACCGCCCCGGGGATGACGTTGTGGGTCGTCCCTCCCTCGAAGCGGGTGACGGAGAGGACGACGTTCGCCATCGGGTCCGTCTCGCGGGCGACGACGTGCTGCAGGTTCGTCACCACCTGCGCGCCGACGGCGATGGAGTCCACGGTCTGGTGCGGCATGGCCGCGTGGCCTCCCTTGCCCCTTACGGTCACGTTGAAGATATCGGGGGCGGCCATCATGGGGCCGTAGGTGACGCCGACCTTGCCGGCCGGGAGCTGCGCCCAGAGGTGGATTCCCACGGCGGCGTCCACGCCGTCCATGACCCCGGCCTCGACCAGCTCCTCCGCGCCGCCGGGGAAGAGTTCCTCGGCGTGCTGGAAGACGAAGCGGACCTCGCCTTGTAGCTCGTCGCGCATCCCGGAGAGTGCCTGCGCTGCCCCGAGCAGCATGGCGGTGTGCCCGTCGTGGCCGCAGGCGTGCATGGCGCCGGGATTCTGGGAGACGAAGTCGAAGTCGTTCTCCTCGGTTATCGGGAGGGCGTCGATGTCCGCGCGGAGGGCGATGGTGCGCCCGGGTTTTCCGCCGACGAGGCGGGCGACTACGCTGTTATCGGTGGGGCGCGAGATCTCCAACCCCCCAAAAGATTCAAGCGTCTCGCGGACGAACCGGGCCGTCTGCTCCTCGTGGAAGGAGACCTCCGGGTTGCGGTGGAGGTGTCGCCTCCACCCGATCAGCCGCCCCTTCATATCCTCCACGAGAGAATCAAGCGTTGCGGTCGCGATGGCGTACCCCCTCCGGCTAAATTATGTTTGTCCTGCCAGGTCGAGCACGGTCAAATATAGGATCTTGCAGCCGGTTTCGCAATCCTCGCGGCTGCTCCACTCCTTCGGGTTGTGGCTTATGCCATCTTTCGAGCGGACGAAGATCATGCCCATCGGGCACAGCTCCGCGACGTGCATCCCGTCGTGCCCGGCCCCGCTCGGCAACGCGTACGGCCGTATCCCCTCCCTCTCGCACGCGGCGGCTATGGACGCCCTGATCTCCTCGGAGCAAGGCGCCGGCGGTAGCCGCTGGAGTTCGCCGAAGGACAGCCCGATCCCGCGCCGCCCGCACGCCTCCTCGGCCCGCTCCCGGATGCGCCCCTCGGCCCGGTCGCGCACGGCCTCGTCTATGTCCCGCAGATCCAGCGAGAGCTCCACCCCGCCGGGGATGATGTTGATGCCGCCGGGCCTCACCTCTATCTGCCCTACGGTCCCGACGGTCGAACCCGTCGAAGCCGCCTCTTCCTCCACGATACCCATAACCTCCGCCGCGGCTGCCAGGGCATCGCGGCGGGAGCCCATGGGCGTCGTGCCCGCGTGCCCGGCTTCCCCGCTAAACGAGAGCCGCAGCCAAACGGGGCCGGCGATACCCGTCACCACGCCGACCGGCAGGCCCTCCCCTTCGAGGACCTTGCCCTGCTCGATGTGGAGCTCCAGGTAGGCGGCCAGGGATGCGGGGGATCTCGCGGCATCGCCGACCTTCTCGGGGTCGAGGCCGGCGTCGCGCATCGCCTGTTCGATTGGGACGCCGTCCCGGTCCTCGTGGCGCAGGTCTTCCCGGGAGAGCATGCCGGTGAGGGCACGGCTGCCGATCATGCCGAGCGAGAACCTGGCCCCCTCCTCGTCGGTAAAGGCGACGACCTCGACCGGGCGATCCGTCTGGACCCCCTCCTCGTCTATCGTCTGAAGGACCTCGATACCGCCTAGAACCCCGAGCGGCCCGTCGAAGTCGCCGCCGTTCGAGACGGAGTCCACGTGCGAGCCGATCAGGACAGCCGGGGCGTCAGGGTCTCGACCCTCCCGACGCCCGGAGAGGTTGCCGGCCGCGTCCTCGCGGACCGCAAGGTTGGCCTCCTCCATGTACGAGGCGACGAGGTTTTTGGCCGCCCGCTCTTCCGGGGTAAAGGAGAATCTGGCGACGCCGCCCTCTTCCCGTTTACCGATCTCCGCCAACTCCGAGAGCCGTTTCCACAACCGTTCGCCGTCTACCACGCCGCCCTCCCCTTTCGAGATACGAGAAACGTCCACATGCTAACGCGAACGGGCGACCGCCATCCTGTCGTTTGGTAAGAAATTCCGGCACCCTGTCCGCCGGCTTGTTAACGTACGGAGGGCGTGGGAGACCGAGGAGATTGACTATGGGTGCTAGTTGGAGGCTTTGCATGGGGGACCTGCGCATGAACGGGGCCGGGAGGCTGCCCGTCGTCATGCTCGCGGCGGCCTTTGTGCTGGCCGGTTGCGGCGGTTCGACGGAGACGGATACGTCCGATTTGCGGTCGGAGAACAAGGACCTGCGTCAGGAGAACGGGCGGCTGGGCGAGGAGGTGCAGAGGCTACAAGGCGAGGTCGAGCGCCTCCAGGGCGAGGTCGAGGACGCCCGCGAGACGGCGGAAGCCCAGCCGGAGGTGCCCGAGACGGAGACGCCCTCGGCCACGCAGGAGGACGAGGTGCAGGAGGCGGAGCCCGAGGAGTCTTCGGGCGGCGGGCTCGCGGTGGCCGGCCCGGGCGACGTGAGCGGGGAGGAGCTGCCTGGGGTCATGCCGGACGACTTCCCGATCCCCGCTGGCGCCGTCGCCGACTACGTCAGCGAGACGGAGTATAGCTTCAGCCTCAACTTCGTCATCGACTCGGACTTCGACACGACGGGCGCCTTCTACGACGAGCAGCTCGCCGCGTAGGGCTGGGAGGAGACGGACCGCACCGAGGGCACCGTGGAGGGACTCAAGGGCGTGGAGACCACCTGGGAGAGGGGCACGTTCATCCCCGAAGGTAGCCCCCAGGACCCCGACTACGAACAGACAAAGGAGACCCTGACCCTCGGCGTCTACGAGATAGAGCCCTCGGGCGTGGCGGTGGAACTCTTCTGGAACGACTACGAGCTCTTGAACAAGGACACCTCGGAAGAGGACGGAGGGGAGTCCAGCTAGGACCGTCCCCCGCGCAGGAGGCGGGCCTCTTCGAGGGTGGCGAGGAGGGCGTCAGGGGCGAGGCCGTGGGCGGTAGTGCCGTCGCGGCCGGTCACGGTACCGGCGGCGAGCAGGGCGTTCAGGATCGCCGCCTCCGTCGCCTCCGCCGCCGCGTGGAAGAGCGGGGTCATGCGCCCGTTCGGCAGCATACGGACGGGAACCGTCTGCGGCACGTCCCCTTCTAGAACGGTCCTCGGAAGGCCGCGGTTACCGGTGGCGAAGGCGAGGAAGATGTCGCCGCTGCCGTCGTCTAACCCGCCGCCCATCCGGGCGAGGCCTACGCCCGCGCGTATCGCCAGCCGGTCGCACTGGATCGGCAACAGCGGCGCATCCGTCGCCAGCACCACGATGATGGAGCCTGTGCCGGGAGGCTGCTCCGTCTCCTCGTCCTCGAACGGGGAGGGGACCCGGTCCGTGGTGAGCACACGACCCACGGGCGCCCCATCGACGCGCAACGTCGAACGACTCCCGTAGTTCGCCTGCACGAGCGCCCCGACCGTCCATCCGCCCTGGTCTTCGGGGACAAGTCGCGAGGCCGTGCCGATGCCGCCCTTGAACTCGTGGCAGATCATGCCGGTCCCGCCACCGACGTTGCCCTCCTGGACGGGGCCGGAGGCGGCCGAGGCGAGGGCCGAGTGCAGGTGGTCAGCGGTGACGTGCATCCCGTAGATGTCGTTGAGGTCGCCGTCCCACGTCTCACCCACCACCGGCAGGCCGTCGGTTCGTCTGGTGGAGCAAAGTGCGTCGCGGACGACTCCCACGCTGAAAGTGTTCGTGATCGCGATCGGCGATCCCAGCATCCCGGATTCCCGCACCCACTCGAGCCCGGTGAGCTCACCGTTGCCGTTGATCCGATGGCATCCGGCGAATAGCGGGGCTGCGCCCATGTTGCCGGAGTGGGGCTGGACGACCGTGACGCCGGTGCGGACGGACTCGCCCTCGATCAGCGTCGTGTGACCCACGGCGACGCCGGGCACGTCGGTGATCGCGTTGAAGTGCCCACAGGGCAGATCTCCCAGCTCGATGCCGATCTCGCGAGCACGCATTCGTTTAACCATAAGAGCGTAGCCTTCGGACATGGAGATCGGGCTCTTCCCGCTGGGCGTGGCACTGCTCCCTTCGGAGGTCATACCCCTTCACATCTTCGAGGAGCGCTACCGGGAGCTGATCGAAGAATGCGTCTCCGGGCTGACCGCGTTCGGGCTGGTCTATTCAGATGGGGAAGGGATGCGATCCGTCGGCACCGAAGCGCGGGTGGCTCAGGTACTCGAGCGCTTCGATGACGGCCGGCTCAACGTCGCCGTCCTGGGCACCGAACGTTTTCGAGTGGTGCGGATGACAGAAGGCCGGATCTTCCACACTGCCGAGGTCGAACCATGGGGTGACGAAGAGGACGAAGGTCCTGCCCCTCCGCTGGAGGCGTCCGTGGCCGCCGCCAGTCGGATTGCCGCCGCATCTGAGGTGGACTCAGACGCCGACTTTTCGGGCGCCCGGTCCGCCTTCGAGCTGGCGGCGCGCATCCAGCTCCCGGAGGATGTCAAGCAGGAGATGATCGAGATGCGCTCAGAGGGTCAGCGCTTGACGCGCCTCCAGGACTTGTTGGAGCGCTTCGCCGTCGTGCTCGAGCGAAGAAATGAGATACGCATACGAGCGGCGGGGAACGGCCGAGCTGAGCTGAGCTAGCGTCTACCTAGCCGGGCGGGCGCCGGGGGGCGGAATGGAGCATCTCACGACGACTCGAGCCTATCTGCGGCCCAGGCCCCGCGAGCGGCGACCCTTGCGGGAGGCGTAGAGAACGCGCGGGGGAGTGATGGTCATGCCCTCTTCCTGAAACTCGGCCCCCAGCTTCAGCCGGGAAGCCAGGCGACCAACCTCGTAGCGCTGGTCCGGCAGCACGAACGTCACACCGGTAC
>JACDFX010000070.1 GCA_013815575.1 Rubrobacter sp. | reverse complement strand
GAAGAACAGGCCTGAACGCCCCCGCCGCCGTGCTAAGATTTCGCCCGTCCCGACCCCGACGGAGAGCGTGGTGCGTGCTTGCGGCTGAGCGTACTTTCGAGCGGTAGCTCCGGCAACGCCACATTCATCGAATGCGGACAGAGCGGCCTGCTGGTCGACGCCGGCCTCTCACGCAAGCGGCTCGAAAAGCTCCTGGCCCGCGTCGGCAAAACGGTAGGGGACGTCGACGCCGTCCTGCTCACGCACGGCCATTCGGACCACACCTGCGGCGCCCTGGCGCTGTCGAGGGACTGTAACGTCCAGATCTTCGCCGCCCCGGGCGTGCGGGAGGGACTGAAACCCGGCCCCCTGGCCGTCACGTCGATCGAGGCCGAAGAGCCGTTCGAGGTCGGTAAGATGGCCGTAACCTTCTTCGAGGTGCCCCACGACTCGCCGACCTACGGTGTTCGTATCACGGGTGACGGTCGTAACGTTGCGCTGGCTACGGACCTCGGGGAGGCGGGATCGGGGGTGGTCGGCTGGATGCGCGGGGCCGAGGCCGCGGTGCTCGAGGCCAACCACGACCCCGAGTGGCTCGCGGGAGGGCCATACTCGGCGCAACTGAAGCGCAGGATCTCCTCCCCAAACGGACACCTCTCCAACCGGCAGGCCTCCGAGGTCGCCACCTCGCTCGCTCCGCACGGCCTGAAAGACCTCGTTCTCGCCCACCTCTCCAAGACCAATAATTCACCTGCCCGGGCCTGCGGGACCGTCCACGGCGCGCTCAGGGAGGCGGGCTACGGCGGCGTGCGGGTGCGGGCCGCCATCGCGAACCACCCGACGCCCTGGATCGAGGTAGGGGCACCCGCGGAGGCCGCGGAGTACACCTACCGCTACGCCCGCGGCGACGCCGGGCGGCTCTTCGGCATCGAGTGATCCGCCGCGCCACCATCGTCGCCGTCGGCAAGCTAAAGGGTTGGCCCGCCGATGCCTGCGCCGACTATGCGAAGCGCCTGCGGCGCCACTTTCCCGTCGAAACGGTAGAGGTCCCCGAAGAAGACATGAATCGCCGTTCGGCCAACGAGGTTCTCGCCGCCGAGGGGGACCGCATCTCCAGACGCATTGCGGTCGCCTCCCACGTTGTCGCGCTCGACCGGGAGCTCGGGAAACGGCACTCCTCCGAAGCGTTGGCCCGGCGGCTCGGGGCGCTTGGCGTGGCGGGCCGCAGCGACCTGACGGTCGTGCTCGGCGGGCCTCTGGGGCTCTCGCCGGAGATAACCGACCGGGCCGACGAGGTGTGGTCGTTCGGGGAGATCACGCTCCCCCACGCCCTCGCCAGGGTCGTCCTTCTCGAACAGCTGTACCGGGCCGTAAAGATAGAGCGCGGTGAGAAGTATCACTGGTGAAGAGGTTTCGGGCTTCGGGCGATCTGAAGCCCGGTGCCCGAGACCCAACTGCTATATTTACCCCTGTGCGCTTGCAGATAGACAGGTTCGAGGACGGTGGGTTGGTCGTGGCCTTGCCGTACCCTGACGGGGGGCGCAGCTTCGACGTGCCTCGGGAGTTCTTTCCGGGCGACGCTTCGGTGGGTGACGTGTTCGAGGTGCGGTTCGAGCACGAGCGCGGGGAGACGGAGCGGGTCGCGGAGGAGAACCGTCGGTTGCTCGACGGGCTCGCGGGGGGTGGGCTGTGAGCTTCGAGGGACGCCTGGTGGAGGACGTCCGGGACGCTGTTCGGAGGGCTTACGACGTTGAGCTCGAGACCATTCACGTCGAACGGCCGAATGACCCCGAGCACGGCGACTTCGCCACCAACGTCGCGCTGGCGAACGCCCGCGTGTTCAGGCGCAACCCTCGCGAGGTGGCGGAGAGCCTCGTCGGGGCGCTCGACGCTCCTTACGTCCGGGAGGCCGGGGTTGCCGGGCCGGGGTTCGTCAACTTCCGGCTCACGGACGGGGCGCTATGCGCGGAAGTCGGGGCGTTGCTCGAGGCGGGGGAGCGCTACGGGCGGAGGGAGCCGGATGGGCGTCCCTTCATGCTGGAGTATGTCAGCGTCAATCCGACGGGGCCGATGCACGTGGGGCACGGGCGGCAGGCCGCCTACGGGGACTCGCTCGCCCGCATACTGGAGGCGGCCGGGCGGCCGGTCTACAGGGAGTACTACTTCAACGACGGCGGGAACCAGATCCGCATTTTCGGCGAGTCCGTGGCCATCCAGTACGCTGACGTTTACGGTAAGGAGTGGCCCGTTTCCGGACCGGGCGCGCAGTATCCGGGAGAGTACGTGCGCGAGATAGCCCAAGACCTCGCGGACGAGCGGGGTGAAGTCTACCTTCAGATGTCGCAGGACGAGGCTCTGCTGGAGATCGCAGCGTTCGCCACGAGTTGGTGTATGAACGACATCCAGCGGACACTCGCCAGGGTGCGGGTGCGGTTCGACAACTACTTCAACGAGAAGGACCTCTACGGGTCCGGGGAGATAGAGGCCGTGATCTCCGAGCTGGAAGAGTCAGGCCACGTCTATGAGGCCGACGGCGCCCTCTGGCTCGACTCCTCGAAACTCGGGGACGACAAGGACAGGGTCCTCCGCAAACAGGACGGCTCCTACACGTACATGGCCCCTGACGTCGCCTACCACCGCAACAAGCACGGGCGAGGCTTCGCGACGGCGATGGACGTGCTCGGTGCGGACCACGCCGGCTACCCGCCCCGCATCCGGGCCGGTCTCCTGGCGCTCGGCCTCCCGGAAGACTTCTACGAGGTAGAGCTCGTGCGACTCGTGAAGCTCGTGCGCGAGGGTGAGCAGGTCAAATTCAGCAAGCGGGCCGGCAACGTCGTGACGCTGGACGAACTCCTGGACGAGGTTGGGGAGGACGTGGCGCGGTACTTCTACGTGCGGTCATCGCACAAGAGCGAGATCAACTTCGACCTCGAGCTCGCCGTGACCCAGTCGGACGAGAACCCTGTCTTCTACGTCCAGTACGCCCACGCCCGCATAGCCAGCATCTTCGAGCGGGCCGGGGCCAGCCCCGAAGACGTCGGGGAGGTCCCGGCCGGCGAGCTGGCCGCCGAGGAGCGCCAGCTCGTTTTGGAGCTTCTGGACTTCCCCCGGGTGGTCGAGAACGCGGCGGCGCGTCGGGAGGTACACCAGATCCCGACGTACCTCGAGACCCTCGCCCACCGCTTCCACCAGTTCTACACGGTGCACCGCGTCCTGGTCGACGACGCCGACCTGCGCGCCCGCCGCCTCGCCCTGTGCGCGGCCACCAAGACCGTGCTCCGTACGGGGCTGGACCTCGTCGGCGTCGCCGCGCCGGAGAAGATGTAGGGAGGCGAATCCCGGTCGGCGGCGCCCGGCGTCTCGGGGGGCTTTGTTATACTTTTCGGGGATTTACCGGGATTGGTTAAGGACGGGGAGAGCATGAGCACAGGCGGCCGGTTGACGATCTGCCAGATCAGCGACATCCACTGCGGAAGCCCGTACTTTATCCCCGACCTTCTGGAGCGCTCCATTCTGGAGATAAACGACCTGGAGCCGGCGGCCGTCGTCGTCTCGGGCGATCTCACGAACGCGGGCTACCGGCAGGAGTTCGAGGAGGCCGCCGAGTACGTACGGCGCTTCGACTGCCCGAACGTGATGGTCATCCCCGGCAACCACGACTCGCGCAACGTCGGGTACGTCCACTTCGAGCGGCTCTTCGGGGAGCGGTACTCCTGCATCGAGTTCGACAACGCCGTGATGGTCGGCATAGATTCCTCCGAGCCTGACCTCAACGACGGGAGGGTTGGACGGGAGCACTACGGGTTTATCCACGAGGCGTTCGCGAACGCGGGAGATAAGCTCAAGATCTTCGTGATCCACCACCACCTCATCCCAATTCCCGGCACGGGCCGCGAGCGCAACATCATCTTTGATGCGGGCGACGTGCTGGAGCTTTTGGACGAGGTGGGTGTTGACCTGGTCCTCTCGGGCCACAAGCACGTCCCGTACTCCTGGAAGCTTGAGGACTTTTTTATCGTGAACGCCGGCACCGCCTCCACGACGCGCCTGCGGGGGAACACCAGGCCCTGCTACAACATCATCGAGATAGAGGACGGGCGGGTGAAAGTGTTCCGCAAGTACCCGTTCAAGCAGCGGGAGCTTACGGTTGACTTCGACTCGACCACCCACGAGTACGTGCGCTACGAGGACAAGATCTCAGCCGACGTTGGTGTCGATCCGGAGGTCGCGCTCGGCGGCGAGTAGCCCCGGGCCTCTCGCGTGCGGGCACTCTTTCTTATAGACGGCGAGCACTACCCGCCCGTGGTCCTCGACGCCATGCGCAGCGTGCAAGAATCCCTGGGTGCCGTGGGCGTGGCGGCGGCCTTTCTCGGTGGCACGGAGAAGCTGAAGGAGGGCACGGACTACGGCCTGCCGCTCGTCCACGGGGACGGCCCGGTCTCCGCTGTCGGCAGGGCACTTTCAGAGTACGAGGTGGACGTCGTCGTGGACCTCTCCGACGAGCCCGTGATCGGCTACCGCGAGCGGATGCGGATAGCCTCACTCTCCCTGGCCGCGGGCGCCCGGTACGTCGGCAGCGACTTCGAGCTGAGGCCACCGGAGCTGCGCGACGTTTCGACGAAACCGTCCCTGGCCGTGGTTGGCACCGGCAAGCGGGTGGGGAAGACGGCCGTCTCGGGATACTTGGCGCGGCTGTTGGCGCGGGAGGGCTTCGATCCGGGGGTGGTCTCGATGGGACGAGGGGGGCCGCCGCGCCCCGAGGTCATCGAGGGCCACAAGCTCGAGGTCGGCAGTGCGTACCTGTTGGAGGCGCTGGGGCGTGGGGCGCACGCGGCGAGCGACTACTACGAGACGGCGGCCCTCAGCCGGGTGACGACCGTCGGGTGCCGCAGGTGCGGCGGGGGGCTGGCCGGGGAACCGTTCGTCTCAAACGTGCTGGAAGGGGCCGAGATCGCCAACGGCCTCGACACCGGCGTGACCCTCTTCGACGGCTCGGGTGCCGCGATGCCGCCGGTTCGGGTGGACGGGAGGATACTGGTCGCGGGGGCGCACCAGGACCCCGAGTACGTCGCGGGGTTTCTCGGCGCGTACCGGCTCCTGATCTCCGACCTGTTGTTACTAACCATGAGCGAGGAGCCGCTGGCCGACGAGGAGAAGGTTCGCGGTCTTCTAGAGCGGGTGCGTGAGATCCGACCCGACCTCCCCGTGGTGCCGACGGTCTTCCGGCCCAGGCCGGTCGGTGACGTTTCGGGGATGCGCCTCGCATACCTTTCGACCGCGCCAGTTGCGGTGATCGAGAAGCTCGCGCGTCACCTGGAGGAACACTACGGTTGCGAGGTGGCTGCGGCCTCCGGCAACCTCTCGGATAGGAGAAGGCTCGCCGAGGACCTGGACCGGATGCCGCCCGTGGACGGCTACCTCACGGAGATAAAGGCGGCGGCCATCGACGTGGTCACCAGACGGGGGGCGGAGGAGGGGCGGCCCGTGCTGTACTGCGACAACGATCCCGTGGGGGAGGGGCTAGACGGGGAGTTGTTACGGCTGGCGCGCCGGGCGGTTGGGGGCGGGTAACCGGCCGGTGGTCGCGGTCCGGGGGAGCGTGTATACTTTCGGCGTCCGATAAGTCGGTTCCGATTCCCAAAGGGTAAAGAGCCGCTCCGCGACGTTTCCGAGCAGATCCAGCCATCAAAGGCGCCCGTTTCAGGCGGGGGCTTTGGCCGGCACGGGAGGCCTGGTGAGAACCCATTAGTGAGATCCATCCCCGCCCGGGGTCCATAGCGTCCGTGGCCGTCGAGTACGCGGCCGTTACCGAGATGGTGGCCCTGCAGGTCGCCCGTCTCGAAGGCTCCGGCAACCCGGAGCACGCCTACAACCTCGCCAATGAGACCTTTGTCGAGGGCCTGAAAGGGGTCTCGAACGAGGGCAAGGTGGCGAGCCTGCGTGAGGAGCGCCTGGACGAGAAAGGCCGGATTCGGGCTCCCTGGAATGGGCGCGGGGCGCTGAACGTGGGGGACGTGCTTGGGTCGGGCGGTTCGGAGGTGGACTTGGCCGTGGAGCCGGTCGAGGGGCTGCAGTTGCTCATCCGGGGGCAGGAGGGTTCGATCTCCGCCGTGGCGGCGGCCCCGAGGGGCGGTATTTTGCGGACGCCTGACATGTACATGAGCAAGCTCATCGTCGGGCCGGGGGCGAAGGGGACCATAGACATAGACGCGCCCGTCGCGGAGAACGTGAGGGCAATAGCGAAGGCTATAGGACGCCGCCCGGAGGAGATCACCATCGCGGTGCTCGACCGCGACAGGCACGAGAACCTCATAGAGGAGATCCGGGAGACGGGTGCCAGGATCCAGATCCGTCCCGAAGGGGACCTTACGCCGGCAATTGCGGTGGGCATGAGGGGGACTGAGGTCCACGCCATAGTCGGCATCGGGGGCGCCCCGGAGGGTATCCTGGCCGCGGCGATCATAAAGTGCCTTGGCGGCGAGATGCAGGCCAGGATGTGGCCCACGCAGCGCTCGCAGGTGGACAAGCTCAGGGAGTTCGGGTTCGACGACCCGGAGAAAAAGCTGACCCTGGACGACCTGATCCGCGAAGACGACGTCGTCTTCGCGGCGACCGGCATTACCTCCGGCGAGCCCCTGAACGGGGTGAGGTACTTCCGGGGTGGCGCCCGGACGCACACGGTGGTGATGTCCACCGAACCCCGTGTGGTAAGATTTATGGACACTATTCATGCCCTGGAGCCCGAAGCCGGGCGCAAGGGATTCCAGCTTTGAAAACCCTGAGAACCAGATTCGCAACAGCCATACCCGTATCGCAAAACAAGAAGGATGGAGCATCAGCATGACCGAAAAAGCAACCCTGGAGCGTAAACGCCTGAGCGACCTGCACCAGATCGCCTCGCAGCTCGGTATCAAGCAGTACCGCAAATACCGCAAGCCCGAGCTGGCCGAGATGATCTACCAGGTCGCCACCGAGCAGGCCGGCGCGACCGCCGGAACCACCGGGGCCACGAACGGCGGCGATCCGGAGGTCCTGGAGGCGCCGACCAGCAACGGAAGGACGGCCACGGCGACCCTCCCGGAGCCGCAGACGGCCCCCGCCCCGGCCTCCGCCCCAGCCGACGAGGTGGACGAGGAGACCCGGGCCCCGGCGCCCGAGCAGCAGCAGCGCCAGGAAGGGCGGCGCGAGGAGCGCAGGGGGGACCGCAAGCGTCCCGACGGGAAGAAGCAGCAGGACGGGGGCGGCCAGCAGGACCGGCCCAGCGGCGAGGAGAGCGTGCAGAGCGGCATCCTCGACGTGCTGCCAGACGGATTCGGTTTCCTGAGGACCGGCGGGTACAGCCAGAGCCGGGGCGACGTGTACGTTTCGACCAGC
>JACDFX010000445.1 GCA_013815575.1 Rubrobacter sp. | reverse complement strand
GGCTGTAGAGCTGGCCGAGAAAGACCATGAAGACGAGCAGGCCGCCGACCGTGAGGTTCCCGCGGGAGAGTTGGTAGGCGCCGAAGGCGACAACGACGACCACGCCGGCGAGCTCGATCATGTTGACAAGCGGCGAGAACAGGGAGCCGAGACGCGTCGCCGCCATCTGGGCGTTGAAGCTGCCCTCGTTCTCCCGGTGAAAGCGGGCGACCTCCTCGTCCTTGCGGTTGTACGCCTGGACGAGGGCCGCGTTGGAGAGGCTCTCCTCAGCGACCGCGCCGATGGAGCCGCTGCGGCGGCGCTCCTCGCGGGCGGCGACCTTGATCTTGCGCGAAAAATGCCTCGCCGCGAGCCAGAACAGGGGTACGACGAAGAGCGAGACAATGGCGAGTTGCCAGTTCAAGTAGAAAAGTGCCGCGGTAAAGAAGATGAGCTGGAAGGCGTAGCTCAGGGCAGACGCCAGGCCGCTCAACATGAGGTCCTCTATCTCCTCGACGTCGTCCGTGACGCGGGACATCACGTCCCCGAGGCGCTGGCGGTCGAAGAAGGCCAGCGAGAGGTCGTGCAGGTGGGCGAAGAACTGCGTGCGTAAAGATACGATAAAGCGTCCGCCGACCCAGTCCGAGAGGTACTCGTCACAGAACGTGGCGATACCTTCGGCGAGTTGCAGGCCGACGTAGGCGAGTATTACCCACAAGAGCAGGTCGAATTGACGCGGGACGAGGACCTCGTCCACGAGGATCTTGTACATCCAGATCGTGGCCGCCTCTATCGCCGGGACGAGGGCGACAAAGAACAGGACCAGGGGCAACAAACGCCGGTACGGTCGCGCGTGGGGCCAGAACCTCCTGAAGACCTCGCCGACCGGCACCACAGGAGCCGCCGCCACCACACTCTCACCCTCCGTCGTGCCAGCCACGAGCCGGCGGAAGCCCTCCCGCAACCTTTTCGCGAGCTTCATCCTGATCCCCGATCTACCACAGAGGGACGGCCCCGCTACCGCAGCGAGGCCGTCCAATCAAGTTAGAGTCTTCCGGCTTACTAGGTGCGGCGGTTACGACGGCGCCTGCGCCTCCGACGACGCCTGTTGCCGCCCCCGCTTCTGGACCGATCCCTGCTGCCCGCGCTGGCCGGGGACATCTCGGAGAATTTTGCCATCTGTCTCACCTCCTCGGGTCTTTGTCCTTATCTGACCTTTCGGAGAGTATTGTGCGTGCGCCAAATTAGGACGCCATTAGGAACGGATGAGACGGGTCTAATGTGAGAAGGATCTAATGCATGCTTCAGAAAAAGCCCGCGTCGCCGGGCTCTGGGCGGTTAGCTTTCGGCCTCTTGGGGTTGATGGACGCCTAGTGTTGCCGGCTGCGTGTCGGCCTCGTCCGGCGTCAGGGGCAGGTGGATGGACATGCGGGTGCCGCGGCCGGGGCGGCTCTCGGCGGTGACGTGGCCGCCGTGGGCCTCGACGATGGTCTTGGCTATGGGGAGGCCGAGGCCCGTGCCGCCCATCCGACGGGAGCGGGCCTTGTCCACCCGGTAGAAGCGCTCGAAGACGCGGGGCAGGTCCTCTTTGGGGATGCCGGGGCCCTCGTCTTCGACCGAGATCCCGAGTTCCCCCGGGCGCGTCACGTACGAGCGGAGCGTCACGGTGCCGCCGGGCGGGCCGTACTTTATGGCGTTGTCCACCAGGATCAGGACGGCCTGCTCCAGGCGGTTCGGGTCTGCCCGCAGCGTGCCCCCGGCCCTCAGGTCCGTCTCGAGAGCGGCACCACGCTCCCGGGCGAGCACCGTGGCCCGCCCGACGATCTCTGACATCAGAAGCGGGACGGAGACGGTCTCCGGCTCCAGGGAAGTCGGCGAGGAGTCAGAGCGGGAGAGAAAGAGCAGGTCCTCCACCATGCGCGACATGCGCCTCGACTCCTCGACCATGTCTTCGAGCAGTTGCTTCTGATCCCCCGCAGCCCCGAGCGCCAGGCCAACCTGGGCGTTGCCGCGCAGCACGGTCAGGGGCGTGCGGAGTTCGTGGGAGACATCGGCCAGGAAATCCGTCTTCTGGCGGGAGGCCTCTGCCAGCTTCTCGGCCGTCTCCTGCTGCTCCGCGTACAGCCTCCTCAGCTCGTTCACGACGCGTACCGCCGCGTAGGCCAGGGCGGCGCCCGCCAGCAGCAGGCCGAGGATGGCCCCGAGTAGCACGAACTCGGAGGTCTTCGCGGCCCGGTCCACCCTCTGCAGCGAATCGTCCGTGAGGTTTTCGCCCAGACCGTCGAGCTCCTCCGCCGCCTGCTCCATCTGCTCGATCTGCCTTAGGCCCTGGTCGCTGGCGCTATCGAAGGCCTTTACGTCGGCGACCGTCTCCTGTTGCGTGAAGGGCCTGAAGGTGGCGTAGTACTCGTCCACCCAGCGGCGGAAGTCCTCGGGCTGCGGGGTGTCCTGATCGTAGGCGCCGACGCCTTCGAGCTCGTCTATCTCCTCGTACATCCGGCTCCGGGCGGCCTCGTAATCTTGCCTGCCCTCGCGCGTCAGGCGGCCGGTGTCCACGGCCGGGAAGTAGAGGTTGCGGTGAAAATGGCGGACGTCCAGGATTGCGGCGCGGACGTCGTCGCCCTCGTCTTCAAGATCCACGTAGCCGAACGCCTCGTCGGCGACGCGTTCGATGCTCTGAGTCTGCCAGAGGCCTATAAGACCGGCGGCTATGAT
>JACDFX010000444.1 GCA_013815575.1 Rubrobacter sp. | reverse complement strand
GTCGTGCCGTGGGCGCGGGCCGGTGTCGGCGCGGTCGCGACCCAGGCGATGGCGAACTTCAACTACGGTCCCCGCGGCCTTCAGCTTATGGCCGAAGGGCGCACCGCCGAGGAGACTGTCGAGGTCCTGATTTCGGCCGACGACGATCGGGAGCACCGCCAACTTGGTGTCGTGGACGCGCGGGGCCGGGCTGCGACGTATACGGGATCGGAGTGTTTCGACTGGGCCGGAGGCGTTACGGGGGAGCATTACGCCGCGCAGGGGAATATCCTCGTCGGGCGGGAGACCGTGGAGGCGATGGCGAAGACCTACGAGGAGACCGGGGGCGAGCTCGCGGCCCGGCTCTTGGCGGCGCTCGCGGCCGGGCAAGAAGCCGGAGGCGACTCGCGCGGCAAGCAGTCGGCGGCGCTGCTGGTCGTGCGGGAGGACGGCGGGTATGGCGGGGACAACGACAGGGTTATCGACCTGCGCGTGGACGACCACCCCGGGCCGATAGGGGAGCTCGCGCGGCTGCGGGACCTGCACGCCCTGTACTTCGGGGAGACCGGGCTCGAGGACGTGGTAGCCGTGGACGGGGACGTTAGGATGGAGGTCGTAGACGCGCTGTTGCGGTCCGGGTACGTCGAGGAGCGGGACGCGGGCGACGAGGCGCTGCTCGACGCCTTGGGCGCGTTCATCCGGACGGAGAACTTCGAGGAGAGGGAGCAGGCGCGGGGTTACGTGGACCGGGCGGTGCTGGAGTTTATGAGGGGGAAAGGGTGAGGGGCGTCCGCTGGCTGGGGCGCCATCGCTGCTGTAGGCTGGTCCACGGGTTTCTTTCGGGGATGGAGGGGTAATTCGATGGCGATGCTGGAGGTAAGCAACCTCAAGACGCACTTCAAGACCCAGGACGGGGTCGTCAAGGCCGTGGACGGGGTCTCCTTCTCCCTGGAGCCGGGGGAGGTGATGGGGATAGTTGGGGAGTCAGGGAGCGGCAAGAGCGTGACGGCGCTCTCCGTTATGCAGCTCAACCCGAAGCCGCCGGCCGAGTACCCGGAGGGCGAGATCATCTTCGAGGGCCAGGACCTCTTGAAGGTGCCCGAGAAGCGGATGCAGCAGATCCGGGGCAACGACATAGCCATGATCTTCCAGGACCCCATGACGAGCCTCAACCCCGTATTCACGGTGGGCAACCAGATCCGCGAGGCCATCCGCATCCACCAGGACGTCTCCAAGACCGAGGCAAACGAGATGACCGTCCAGGTCCTCAAGGACGTCGGCATCGCCAACCCCGAGGGGCAGGCGAAGGGGTACCCCCACCAGTTCTCCGGCGGCATGCGCCAGCGGGCCATGATCGCCATGGCGTTGTCCTGCAATCCAAAGGTCCTCATAGCGGATGAGCCGACGACGGCGCTGGACGTGACCATCCAGGCCCAGATACTCGAGCTCATGGTGGGCTTGCAGGAGAAGTACGGCACCGCGATAGTCATGATCACGCACGACTTGGGCGTCGTCGCCCAGATCGCCGACAAGGTGATGGTGATGTACGCCGGGCGCGCCGTGGAGCGGGCCACCACCGACGACATCTTCTACGACCCCCTGATGCCCTACTCTTTCTCTCTCCTGCGGTCCTTGCCGCGCCTGGACACCGCGGGCGAGGTCAAGCTGTTGCCGATCAAGGGGACGCCGCCCAGCCTGATCTTCCTGCCTGAAGGCTGCAACTTCCACCCCCGCTGTCCGTTCGCGAAAGACGAGTGCCGGGAGGTGGACCCCGCCCTCGAAGAGAAGAAGCCGGGACACGAGGCGGCGTGCATCCTCTCTGTCGAGGAGATCGAGGCGAGCAAGAACCGCGTCGACCAGGAGCTGGGGGTGGGAGCGTGAGCGAGGGCGCCGGAGGTAACCCGGACGGAAACCTGAACGGGGGCCGGAACGGACATGCCGGCGAGAACCTGCTGGAGACCAGGAACCTGAAGATGCACTTCCCGATAAAAGCCGGGGTGCTGCGGCGGACGGTCGGCCACGTCAAGGCGGTTGACGGGGTGGACCTGGAAATCCGCAAGGGCGAGACGCTTGGCCTGGTCGGTGAGTCCGGCTGCGGCAAGAGCACGCTGGCCCGCCTGGTCCTGCGCCTTCTCGAGCCGACGGAGGGCGAGGTCCTCTTCGAGGGCGAGAATATCCTGGGCTACGACCGCAAGCGGATGCTCGACGTCCGGCGCAACATGCAGATAATCTTTCAGGATCCCTACGCCTCGCTGAACCCCCGCATGTCCGTCGGCAACATCATCGCCGAGCCACTCAAGACGCACAAGGTAAGCGAGGGCGCCGAACGCAAGAAGCGGGTTCAGGAGCTTTTGGAGGTCGTGGGCCTCTCCCCCGAGCACTACAACCGCTACCCGCACGAGTTCTCCGGGGGACAGCGCCAGAGGATCGGGGTGGCGAGGGCCATCGCGCTGAACCCGCGCCTGATCATCTGCGACGAGCCGGTCTCGGCGCTCGACGTCTCGATCCAGGCCCAGGTCGTGAACCTCCTGCAGGACCTGCAGAAAGAGTTCGACCTTACCTACGTCTTTATAGCCCACGACCTCTCGGTGGTGAAGCACATCTCTGATCGGGTGGCGGTGATGTACCTCGGCAAGATCGTGGAGGTCGCCGACCGCAAGGACCTCTACGACAACCCCCGCCACCCCTACACGGCCTCGCTTCTCTCGGCAATCCCCGTCC
>JACDFX010000443.1 GCA_013815575.1 Rubrobacter sp. | reverse complement strand
GGAGGGCCTCGGGGCCATCGTCACGAGCAGGACGAGATCGTCTGCGGAATCGTTGCGGACCCCGTGGGGGACCCCGGCGCGGGCGATAGCGGCGTTGCCTTCGGTAAGATCTGCCTCCTCTTCGCCGATGGTGAAGCGGCCGGAGCCCCTCACGACGAAGTAGACCTTGTCAGACTCCTCGTGGGAGTGGACCTTCTGGGCCTGGCCCGGCAGGAGGCAGTACGCGTCGTAGAAGAGGTTGGGCGAGTCGAAGAGGGCGTTCTTCTTCATCTTCTCATCCGAGAAGGAAATGTGATCCGTCAATTGTCTGCTCTCCAAACCCGCTCCTCCTGTCTCTCCCGTCTTCCCCACTCTAGCATCCCGGCGGCGGCTTGCTATCATGCGCGTCTTATGGAGAGAACAGAAGACATCGGGTTCCCGGAGGTAACCCTGCGCCTCCCTGGATGGGTGCGGGATCTCGTCTCCGGGGAAGAGCGGACGTACCCGACGGTGGAGGACCGGATGCGCCTGGCGGTGGAGCTCTCGCGCCTGAACGTCCGGAACGATACCGGAGGGCCCTTTGGGGCGGCCATCTTCGAGAGGGAGACCGGACGCCTGCTCGCGCCCGGCGTGAACCTGGTCGTGGGGTCGGGCTGTTCCGTCTTCCACGCGGAGATGGTCGCGATCATGGTCGCCCAGAAGGTCGTGGGCACCTTCGACCTCGGCGCCGACAACCTCCCGTCCTATGAGTTGGTCACCACCACGGAGCCGTGCGCGATGTGCCTCGGCGCCACCCCCTGGTCCGGCGTCAGGCACCTCGTCTGCGGCGCCCGCGACGAGGACGCCCGCGCCGTCGGCTTCGACGAGGGTTCCAAGACGTCCGAGTGGGTGGGCGCCCTCGAAGACCGCGGCATAACCGTGCAGCAGGACGTCCTGCGTGAAGAGGCCGTCGCGGTTTTGCGGGAGTACGCCGAACGCGGAGGCGAGATCTACAACTCCCGCCAGGGCACGGACCCGCCGTGATCCTGGAAGTCGCCCAACTGGACGTCCTCCCCACGAGGACGGACGAGTTCGAGGGGGCCTTCGCCGAGGCTTCGGCGATCATTTCCTCCGCGCCGGGCTACCTCTCTCACGAGCTACAGCGCTGTATCGAGACCCCGAGACAGTACGTCCTCCTCGTGCGCTGGGAGACGCTCGAAGACCACACCGAAGGTTTCCGCGGCTCGGACGGATACCAGGAATGGAAGCGGCTGCTCCACCACTTCTATGCCCCTTTTCCCACGGTGCGGCATTTCGAGCCGGTCCATCGAGGCTGAATCAGGACGTTATAGGCTCCAGGTTATAGGTGGACCTTCGCAACCCGAACCCCGGGACCGAGAGGACGCAGAAGGAAGGCAGACCTAGCTGTCGCCAGAGTTCATAGGCCTCGACGTCGTTGTATTGCGCGATGAACAGGGAGATCACGGTCCCGTGGGCGACCACCGCGACGACCTCCTCGTCCCGCGTCTCTAGCACCGACCGCACGGACCCATCGAATCGCTCTAATGCTTGTTCCGCCGTTTCGTTGCCCCAAACCAACTTGCCAGGGTTCGCGAAAAAGGTCCTGGCTGACTGATCGAAGTCCTCCGCACCCAGAAACGTGGCCCCTGTCCGGTCGTGCTCGCGGAGGCCGGGGAAGGTGACGTGCTCCGCACCCAACCGGCCCGCGGCCAGGCGGGCCGTCTCCACCGCCTTCGGCTCCTCGCTGCAAACCACAACCCCCGGCCGATACCGCGCCAGATACCCGCCCAACAAGACGCCGCCGCGCCTACCTCCCTCCGAAAGCCGCCACCGACTCGGGGCCACACCCGGCTCCAGAACAGGCTCCGAATGCTTGGCCAGGACAAGTGTCCGTTTTATCTCCAAGCCCGAAACCTAAAGCCTGAAACCGGAATCCTATACGACAAACTCTTTCGGAAAGCGCGTCAGGTTGCGGCTGCCGTCTTCCGTGACGAGGACCAGGTCTTCGATGCGGACGCCGCCCGTTTGCGGGTAGTAGAGGCCTGGTTCGACGGAGACTATGTCGCCGGGGACGAGTTCTTGATCCGTGAGGCCGAGGCGGGGGGCTTCGTGGATCTCCAGCCCGACGCCGTGTCCGGTGCCGTGGAAGAAGCCCTCCGTGAGAGGTTTGCCCTCCTCGCGGTCGTGGAGTTGGGTCTTGTAGCCGGCGTTGTGCAGGATCTCGGAGACCTTCTCGTGTACGTCCTTGCCGTTCACACCAGGCCCGATCATGGCGAGGGCCGCCTCCTGGCTCTCCAGCACGGCGTCGTACATCTTCCGGAGTTCTCCGTTCGGTTCTCCTTTGATGAAGGTGCGGGTCATGTCGGCGTAGTACCGGCTCGACAGGTCCATCGGGAAGATGTCCAGGATGATGGCCTCGCCGGCCTTCAGGGGGCCGCTACCCCGCTCGTGCGGGTCGGCGGCCTGGGACCCGCCCGCCGCTATCGTGCCGTCGCCGAGGCAGTTGCGGCGCAGGAGCTCCACGTTTATCTCGGAGCGTAGGATCTCGCTCGTCAGGGTCTCGCCCCGCCACAGGAGCGTGCCGTTCTGATCGACTTCCGCCTCCCTCAAGATGCCCACGGCGTGTTCGCAGGCCTCCTCTACGGCCCGTTGGGCCTTCTCGACGTGGGCGACCTCCTCGGCCGTCTTCGCGCGGCGGAGGCCCTCGAAGAGCCTGCCGTCCGGGGTGAGCTTCAGGC
>JACDFX010000442.1 GCA_013815575.1 Rubrobacter sp. | reverse complement strand
ACGCTACAGCGAGCGGCGTGCCAGCGGCAGGAAGGGAGCGTCCCCGGCTATGGTGGTGCGCGGCTCGGTACGCACGGTGGCCGCCGTGGTGACACCCCCGGAAGGGTTCGGCCCTCATGACATACGCCCGGCGGACCTCCGAGGATGGCGAGCCTTGCGCGCCTCGCTGGAGAAGCGGCGAGAGAGCCGCCGTGCCCAGCTACGCTTCAGGCGGGACCCACAAGCCTATCTCGGCAGGCTCGAAGAGCACCTACTCAAGCAGGCTTTGCCATCCTAGAAAAAAAGGGCCAAGAGGCGCCGGAGGAGGTACGTCGGCGGGGCCGTGCTGTCCGCCGCCGTGGTCCTGCTTCTGCTTGGCGTGGCGGGTGCCCTCGGTCCGTTGGGGGCTCGGGATGGGGACCCCTCGCCCGGCGATGGCGCGCAAGCCGGCCCCCAAGGCACCGAGGAGGGCAAGAAGGATCCGGCGCGGGCGGCGACGGTCGAGGAGGAGGGGGAAAGCTCGGACGCGGCGGATCCGTCCGATTCCGCGTTCGTCCATCGCGCCACCCCCGAGAACGTCTCCGACAACAGCACCTACATAGACGACCCCCGGGCCAACGGCCATCCCGACGCTCTCCTCTCGGTGACGCAGAACTGGAACCCGGGGGGCGACGGTGGCACCTACAACGCCCACCCGGTGGGCGTCTGGTACGACGCGGTCGCCGAGAAATGGGCGATCGCCAACGAGGATCGCGCGGCGATGCCCGAAGGAGCCGCCTTCAACGTGGTGGTCTCGCGCGACCCCCCGGAAGCGGCGAGATGACGACGCCTCGGGGTGCGTAGAATGCAAACCTACGGATCCCAGAATACGAGGCGAGAGAATGAAAAGATCCCTGACACTGACGGCGCTCCTGATAATGACGCTCTCCGTCGCCGCCTGCGGCGGAGGCGAAGCCCAACAAGCGGAACGAGCCGCCCCGTCACAGGAAAAGGAAGCAGCGCCCGCGACCCAGAGGGTTGCCAAGGAAAGCGCCCCGCGGGAAAGTAGTGCGCCCGAGGAGGGTAGTTCGCGGGAGAGCGCGCGGGGCGGCGAGGGTGGCGAAGCCGCCGGCTTGAGCGTCACGACCCTCGATGGCGAGCAGGTCAACCTGGGGGGGCAAGGCGGCGTGACGGCGCTCTATTTCATGGCCGGGTGGTGACCGAAGTGCAGGGAGGAGGCTCGGGCGTGGTCCGAGATCCTTCCGGCCTACGAGGATCGTGGGCTAGAGATGCTGATGGTCTCCATAGACCCGTCCGAGACGCCGCGGTCCATCGAGGCGTTCAATGACGCGGCCGGCATAGAAGAGCCCCTGCCGACGGTCCTGGACAGCGCCGAGATAGCCCAAGAGTTCGGCGTGAGCGCCCTGGAGACCACGATCATCCTCGACCGGAACGGCGAAGAGGTCTACCGGGACGTCGCCGTCTCTGACCCCGATGCTTTAAGAGCGGAGCTGGAGAGCGTGCTGTGAGCGGGCTTCAAGAGCTCGCCGTTCAGGTGCTCACCAGCCTGGGCGCTCTGCTCCCCTTCGGCTTCGCCTTCGGGGCGGGGATCGTCGCGGCGGTCAACCCCTGCGGCTTCGCCATGCTGCCGGCCTACCTCTCGCTCTACCTCGGCACCGAGGAGGCGGGCTACGAGAAACGTTCCCCGCCGGGACGGGCGCTGCGGGCGCTCCTCATCGGGGGCGCGGTCTCGTTGGGGTTCGTCCTCCTCTTCGGGTTGGCCGGCGTGGTCGTCTCCGCCGGGGGAAGCGCGATCCTTGGGACCATGCCCTGGGTGGGGATGGTCATCGGCGCGGCCCTCATCCTGATGGGCCTCTGGATGCTCGCCGGTCGGACGCTCTACACCGGCCTCTTCGAGCGCCTCGCCAGGCGCATCGGCGATCCCAAAGCGATGGGCGTGCGGGGCTTCTTCCTGTTCGGCCTGGCCTACGGGCTGGCCTCGCTCAGTTGCACCTTGCCGGTGTTCCTCGCGGTTATGGGCGGCGGCCTCACCGCCGGAAGCTTCGCCGCAGGAGCGGGGCAGTTCGTAAGCTACGGCCTGGGCATGACCTCGGTACTCCTGGTCCTCACCCTGGCGCTGGCGCTCTTCAAGGGAGGAGTGATCTCCCGGCTGCGTAGTGTCGCTCCCCACGTCCAGCTAATCTCCGCGGCGCTGCTCGTGGTGGCCGGGGCGTACATAATCTTCTACTGGTGGCCGGTCTTGATTCCCGCGAGGGTTGCCACGGTTGGCTAGCTAACCCGGTGCGCGGGTTTTCGGCCGGTGAGGAGCCCGGAGAAGGGGAGAGTATCCCGACGCTTTCTCCCGGGTCACCCGCGCCCCTCGTCGCGCAGCTCCTCTATCTGGCGGTCCACCTCGTCGAGCGCACGCACAAGGACGGCCTCCAGCGTCGCCCGCCGATGGTAGGCCAGGCTGCGGGCGAGCACCCGCGCCTCTTCCAGGAGCACGCGCATGTTGCGCAGCTCCGAGAGCTGGGACTCGGCCATCGGCCCGTCGTCTCGCAAGCCACATCCCCCTTCCGTCGGTCCGCGCCGCCAAGTGTACAGGCGGGGTCGGGGTTGTTTCGGGCGCCCATGCACCGAACGTCGTGGAGAAACTGTTTGGAAAATAGTTGGACGAGTCTGGACCGCACGTTTTTGGTGGCGCAAAGCTGCTATAAGGGTGCTTCTCGCCCCATTTTTCCGACTCACGGGACCTCAGAGC
>JACDFX010000441.1 GCA_013815575.1 Rubrobacter sp. | reverse complement strand
GTTGCATCAGGATGGAGAGAAGACGCAGGTCACCAACGTCGGCCGCTGGAAGTCCGAGCGTGGCGGGCTACTACGGGGTCGCGGCCCATCCGTGGTCGGGCGTTCTTTCGAGGAGGACCTCGCGCTCTTCGAGCGGCAGGCTCGTGAGGAAGTCGGGGAGAGGGCCGGGCTCCCGGCGGGCCTCGTCTCTCGCGAGGCATTGTCCGCCTGAACCGGTTCTCGTTCCGTAGAAGATTTGGATACCCTTAGAAGGACGTGGTTTTCTTGCGTATCGTGGTTGCACCATCCGGTTTCAAAGAGAGCCTCGAAGCTGACGAGGTGGCGGACCGCATCGAGGCTGGCATCCTGCGAGTCGTGCCCGAAGCGGAAGTCCTCAAAGCACCGATGGTGGACGGCGGCGAGGGCTTCACGAAGGCCCTCGTGGCCGCCACGAACGGCGTGCTGTGCGAGATCTCGGTGTCGGGGCCCGTGGGCGAGCCTGTCGAGTCCTTCTACGGCTTTTTGGGCGAAGATGGGGACGGGCCGAAAACCGCCGTGCTGGAGATGGCCGCGGCGGCCGGCCTGGTGCTCGTGCCGCGCGAGGTCAGGGACCCGTCGGGTACGACCACCTACGGCGTCGGGGAGCTCGTCCGGGCCGCCCTCGACGACGGGGCCGAGCGCATCCTTGTCGGCTGCGGGGACTCCGGCACCACCGACGGCGGCGCGGGCATGGCCCAGGCTCTCGGCGTCAGGCTGCTGGACGGGGAGGGCGAAGAGATCGGGCGCGGCGGCATCGAGCTTGCCCGGCTGGAGAGCATAGACCTCTCCGGACGCGACCCGCGCCTCGATGACGTCGAGATAGACGTCGCCTGCAACTGGCATAACCTACTCTGCGGGCCCAGGGGCGTGGCGCGGGTCTTCGGGCCGCAGAAGGGTGCCACGCCGGAGCAGGTCGAGCGGCTCGCCGGGGCCCTGGATAACTACGCCGACGTGGTCGAGCGCGAGCTCGGCGTGGACGTGCGGGAGATGCCGGGAGGGGGGGCGTCAGGGGGGCTCGGGGCGGGGCTGTCGGCGCTGCTCGGGGCGACGCTGCACCCGAGGTATGAGATCGTCTCGCGCTATCTAGAGGTCGAGAGCCTCATCGAGGGGTCGGACCTGGTCTTCACGGCCGAGGGCGGCATAGACTTCCAGACGCCTCGGGGCAAGATCCCGGCTGAGATAGCCGCCCGCGCCAAAAAGTTCGGGGTGCCGGTGGTCGCCATCGTCGGCACCGTCGGCAAGGGAGCCGCGATCAACCACGATTACGGAATAGACGCCTACCTGAGCATCCTCCAGGAGCCGTGCACGCTGGAGGATGCCATCGAAAACGCCGGGGAGCTGGTGACGGTCTGCGCCGAGGACGTGACCCGGCTCGTGATGGTCGGACGGAGCCTGGCCGGACCCCGCGGGGAGAAGGCCGTAGTTGGCTAGCACGCACGGAACGGGCCTGTGGGAGCGGGTAGACGCCCGCAGGGGCGACCCCGCCGTCGTTGGGGACACACCTCCAGCGGGCAGGCGGAGGTTCCGGTGGGTGGTGGACGCCATGTTGCCGCTCGCGCTCATGGTCGTGGCCGGGGTCGCCGTGCTCCTTCCGGCGACGTTGCCCGGCGAGGCGCGGGTCGCCCTCTTCGGGTTCGCGGCGGCGACCATCCTGTGGTCAACGACGAAGCTGAACGCGGCCTACGTGGCGCTCGGGGCAGTCATGTTCACCATCCTCGCGGGCGGGGCGGAGCAGGAGGCCCTCTACCGGGCGCTCGAGTCGGATGTGATCTGGCTGATGATCGGCGCCTTCGTCCTCGGCGGCGCGATGCGCAAGACGGGCCTCGCCGAACGCCTGACCGGTCTCGTGGTCAATCGGGCCCGCTCGGTGCGCGGCACGCTGTGGATGCTCACGACCGTGCTGCTGCCGCTCTCGTTCTTCATACCATCGACCTCCGGGCGGGCCGCGGTGGCGCTGCCCGTATTCCGCAGCATCTCCGAGGTGGCCGACGACCGCAAGATCACGCGCGCGCTAGCCCTGCTCATGCCGACCGTGATCCTGGTGGCGACCATCTCCACCCTCATAGGCGCGGGGTCGCACCTCATTGCGGTCGACCTCCTGAACGAGATCTCCGGCCAGGGCGTCTCGTTTTTGCAGTGGGCCCTCTGGGGCGTGCCGTTCGGGGTGGCCGCGAGCTATGTATCCTGCTGGATCATCACGAAGCTGTTCCTGGACAAGGACCGCCTGAACCGCCGGCTGGAGATGTCTTCGGAGAGCGAAGGCAAGCCCCTCTCCCGGGCCGAGCGGGGCACGCTCGCCGTGCTGGTCGTAATGGTCGCCCTGTGGCTCGGCGAGCCTTTGCACGGGCTGGAGATCGCCATCGTCACGATGGTGGGTGCCCTGGCGCTGACGCTGCCTGGTATCGGGGTGATGCGGTGGAAGGACGGGCTCGGGGCCGTGTCGTGGAACCTGATCGTCTTCGTCGGGGCTTCGCTGGCCCTCGGGCGGGCGCTCATAGACTCGGGTGCGGCAGAGTGGATCATAAAGAACCTCTTCGACGCGACCGGCGTGCGGGCCGCGGAGTCCCTGCTTCTCATACTCCTGATCCTGGCCTTCATCTCCCTGACCTCCCACGTCTTCATGACCTCGCACACCGCCCGCGCCGTGGCCCTCGTGCCGCCGCTGCTGTACCTGGCGAGCAGCCTCGATATCAACCCGGTTG
>JACDFX010000440.1 GCA_013815575.1 Rubrobacter sp. | reverse complement strand
GTAGAGGGCGCCGGTGAGGGCGAGGACCAGCACGGTGAGGACGCCGAGCTCCGGGATCAGGTCGTCGAAGCGAGGTGTCCCGAGGTTCTGCTCGATGGAAGCAGTGACGGCCAGGATGCGCCGAACTACGGCGATAAGCCCGATGAGGAGGAAGGGCTCTGCGGTGACCTCCCGCTCCCGCACGATGGTGCTGATGGTCCCAAGAAGCTCAGCGAAGATGAAGATGAGCAGCACCTTGTCGAGCACTTCTAGCGCCGTCTCCAGCGGCCCAAGCTCGACGACCTCCGACAGGCTGACCGCGGCCGATACGAAGACCATGATGATGGTCGCCAGCAGGAAGAGCGCAACCCCATAGTAGGCGCCCCTCTCGGCGAGGTCCATAAGCCGCACCAGACGCGGCCCCCGCCCTCCCGTGTTCGGTTCGCGCTCCATAAACCTAGTGGTTGAAGTGCCGACGGCCGGTAAAGACCATCGCCACCCCGCGTTCGTTCGCCGCCGCGACGACCTCCTCGTCGCGCACGGAACCGCCAGGCTGTATGACGGCCTCCACACCTGCCCCGGCTAGCGCCTCGACCCCGTCGGCGAAGGGGAAGAAGGCGTCGCTGGCGGCGGCGGCGCCTCGTACCCTCTCCCCCGCCTTCTTGACCGCTATCTCCGAAGAGTCAACCCGGCTCATCTGGCCCGCCCCGACCCCCACCGTCGCCCCGTCCTTGACCAGTACTATGGCGTTGCTCCTCACGGTACGCGCGACCCGCCAGGCGAAGAGCAGGTCGTCCATCTGCTCCGGCGAGGGACTCTTCTCGGTTACGACCTTGTACCCTGAGTCGTCTTCTACAGCGTCGGCCTGCTGCAGAAGGACGCCGCCCGTCACGTTCTTGGTCGAGAGCGCCGGACGGACGATTGGCCCGGCCTGTAGCACCCTGGTGTTCGGCCTGGCGGCGAGTATTTCCCGGGCCTCCGGCGTAAAGGCGGGGGCTATGAGGATCTCGGTGAAGACCGCGGAGATCTCCGTCGCCAACTCCTCGTCCACCCCGCCGCTGAGGGCCACGATGCCGCCGAACGCCGAGAGCGGGTCGGAGGCAAGCGCCTTGCGGTACGCGACCGCAACGGAATCACCGACCGCCGCGCCACACGGGTTGGCGTGCTTGACAATCACCGCGGCGGCCGGCGTTTCGAGGATGGTGAGGTCCGCGAGCAAGGTCCGGGCCGCGTCCAGATCGTAGAGGTTGTTGAAGGAGATCTCCTTGCCCTGCAATTTCTCGACGCCTGAGAGCAGGTGCTCCTCCCCCTTTTCAGCGTAGTAAGCCGCCTCCTGATGAGGGTTCTCGCCGTAGCGCAGGGACGAAACCTTATCGTAGCGGACACTTCTCCGTTCCGGGAGGAGGTCTTCTTCCGGGCTACCGAGCCAGTCGGAGATAGCGGCATCGTAATCGGCGGTCCTCCGGAAGGCGGCCAGGGCGAGTCGGCGGCGGGTGGGCTCGGTGATCTGGCCCTCGTTTTCGAGCTCCGATACGACCTCTTTGTAGAACTCGGGGGAGGGGACCACCGTCACGCTCTTGAAGTTCTTGGCCGCCGCGCGGAGCATGGCGGGGCCGCCGATGTCTATCTGTTCTATGGCCTCCTTCTCCGAGGGGTCGCCTGCCACGGTCTTTTCGAACGGGTAGAGGTTTATGCAGACGAGGTCTATTGGGCCTATGTCGTGGTCCACGAGTTGGGTGACGTGGTCGGGGTTTTCGAGGTCGGCCAGGATGCCGCCGTGGATCTTGGGGTGAAGGGTCTTTACCCGGCCGTCGAGCATCTCGGGGGCGCCGGTTATTTCGGAGACCTGAACGACGGGGACTCGGGCTTCTTCCAGGGCCCTCGCGGTGCCGCCGGTCGAGATGATCTCGAACCCCATACCCGAGAGTTTGCGCGCGAAGGCCGCGACCCCCCGCTTGTCCGAGACGGATACCAGCGCCCGACGCTTCATACAGCCACCCTTCCACAGAAAAAGTCCGCGACCGCCCGCACGAGCAGCCGGTGCTCGACCGGGTGCAGCCGCTCCAGCACGCTCTTCTTCGTCTCCCCCGGCAACACCGGCACCGCCTCCTGCGCCACCACCGGCCCGGCGTCCAGCTCCTCGACCATGAAGTGGACCGTCACCCCCGTCTCGCCAACCCCGGCCTCAAGCGCCCGTTCCACCGCGCGCAGCCCGCGAAACTCAGGCAGCAGCGACGGATGCACGTTCAGCACGGCCGGGAACTTCTCCAGAAAGACCGGCGAGAGCACCCTCATGTACCCGGCACCCACGACAAGCCCGACGTCGTGCGCCGCCACCCGACCGGCGAGATCCCGGTCGAAGTCTTCCCTGCTCATGAAGTCCGAGGGGTCCACGTGTTCCGTGGGCACCCCGGCCCGCCGCGCCCGTTCGAAGGCGAAGGCGTCGCCCCTGTCCCCGGCTACCACGGCGACGTTCGCGGGGTAGGCATCGAGCAGGGCTTGTAGGTTCGTCCCCGAGCCCGAGGCGAGCACCGCGAAGCGGGAGCCTTGCGGCAGTTCCTCAGGCAAAACGGACGCCCGGTCTCTCGGCGACGACGCCGATCCGGCGCGCGTCGCAGCCCACCGCCCGGAGCGTTGAAACGCCCTCTTCGGCGTCCTCGGGGGCGACTACCGCGCAGAAGCCGACGCCGAGGTTGAAGACGCGGCGCATCTCGTCCTCGTGGACGTTGCCCAGAGACCGGATCAAGC
>JACDFX010000439.1 GCA_013815575.1 Rubrobacter sp. | reverse complement strand
GTACAGGAACCGCGGGGTATCTTTCCTCGATCTGATCCAGGAGGGGAACCTCGGCCTGATCCGGGCCGCGGAGAAGTTCGACCCGTCCAAGGGCTTCAAGTTCTCGACGTACGCGACGTGGTGGATCCGCCAGGCCATAACCCGCGCCATCGCGGACAAGGGGCGCACCATCCGCATCCCGGTCCACATGGTCGAGAAGGTCAACAAGTACCACCGCACGCACCGGCGCATGGTACAGGGCCTCGGGCGCGAGCCCTCCGAAGAGGAGATAGCGCGCGAGCTCGGCGTCTTTGTCGAGGAGATACAGCGCCTGCAGGAGATCAGCCAGCGGTCCATCAGCCTCGCCACCCCGGTCGGCGACGACGACTCCTCCGAGCTCGGCGACTTTCTGAAAGATGAAGGCTCCGTCACCCCGACGGACGCGGTCTCTGAGTCCTTGCTCAAGGCGCATCTGCGCGAGGCGCTCGACGAGTTGCCCGAGCGTGAGCGCCAGATCATCGAGCTCCGCTTCGGGATGAAGGACGACAGGCCGCGCACGCTGGAAGAGGTGGGCCGGGAGTTCGACATCACGCGCGAGCGGGTGCGTCAGATCCAGATGAAGACACTGAACCTCCTGCGCGAGCAGCGCCGCACCCAGAACCTGCGCGAGTACCTGCGCTAGGCGCTTCGCGAACCGCTGGACAAACCCGGGTAGACTCTTCGGCATGAGCGATTCCAGAGAACTACACGACTTTGCCTGCGACATCGCCCGCCGGGCGGGGGAGTTGCAACTCTCCCGCGCCGAGAACGTCGGCGAGATCGTGGAGAAGGCCCCGAAGGATGTCGTCACCGAGGTTGACCTTCTCTGCGAGAAGCTTATGGTGGACGCCATCCGGGAGCGCTATCCGGAGGACGCCATCCTGTCCGAGGAGCAGGGCGGCGAGATCTCCGACACGGGGCGGACCTGGTTGCTGGACCCCGTGGACGGCACGGCCAACTACACGAAGGCGAACCCGATGTACTGCGCCTGCGTGGCCGTCCTGGAAGAAGGGCGGGTAACCAACGCCGTCGTAGCGGCGCCCCGCATCGGAGACCTCTACCACGCCCGTCTCGGGGGCGGGGCCTTCAGGGAGACCGGGGGGCAGGCCATCCCCCTGCGCGTCAGCGAGACCAAGAGCCTGGAGTACGCCGTCGTCGGCGCGGATCTCTCGCTTCGCGGCTGGGGCAGGTCCCAGGAGCCCGGCCTACAAAAAGTCCTCTTCGACTCCTGGCAGCTACGCGCTTTGGGAAGCGCCGGCATCCGGGGGGCCTGGCTGGCCGCCGGCTACCTCGACGTCTCCGTCGGCACCCGCAACACCGCCTGGGACTACGCCCCGACGGTCCTGCTCGTCTCCGAGGCCGGAGGCCGGGCCACCGACCTCGACGGCTCCCCCTGGACCGTAGACTCCAGGGGCCTCATCGCCACCAACGGCGCCGTCCACGACGAGGTGCTTGAGGCTCTGAACGGGGGCTGACCCTCCCGGGCCCGACCTCCCGGAAGAGTTGCGTGGGGCCACCGGGTGTTCAGGGCAGCGCGCGGGCGTAGGCGGCAAAGGCCTCCGCTTCTTCCAGCAACGCGTCGCCACTTGAAAGGTCGTTCGTTTCGTAACGCGTTATGGCGCGTTGTATAAGAGGCTGCCAGCGGGAGTGCAGCGCCCAGCGGCCCGCCTCCACTTTGCCGACCTGCTCTCCAGTACGCAAGGTGTAGAGAACCCGGCAGAGCGAGAGCACGCCGAAGACCGTCTCCCCGGTTCCCGTCGTGACGTACAGCGGCATCTGAAGACGGAGAAAATCGAGATTGCGGCGCATGTTCTCCGCCAGATCCTCGTCGCTAACAGGTGGCACTATCTCCGCTGCCGGTGGACCACAAACGGCCACGCCGCGCCCGCGAAGGGTACGCCACATAACCGGGTTTACGTCCCCGCCCCCGCTCCGACAGAAATGCCCGTCACGGTAGTAGGGCAGAGAGTCTTTGCCGTAACCTCCGACAAGCCGTAGGGGAACGAAACTCACGTCGAGCCGGCCGGCGGCGGGAAGGCCGCGTCCGAAGCGCTCGTGCGTACCCGACAGGCCGCGCGTCCGCTCCTCGTTCAGGTCGGTTCGGTGCAGCACGGTGACGTCCAGGTCGCTGACCCGCGGGTCGAAGGCATCGTAGACCACGGAGCCATAGAGGTAGATTCCCGTCAGGTCGTCGGCGAAGAAATCCCGAAGAAGGATCGTGTACGCGCTTAGCGCGCCCCCCAGGCCAGCGGCCATGACACGCGTCGCGGGTGCCGGAATATCGTGCGTCGTAGCCGGTCCTCTCGTCTCCAAGCGCTATTCGGGAAGGTCCGCGACGGGCGCGGCTGAGGCCGGCGCAGGGGAAGCGGGGTCCCGGTTGGGTCGATCCCGTGTCGGGGACGGTTCGGGGGCCGGGCTCGCGGGGTCCGGCCGCTCCTGGGGGGCGCCGGGCCGGGCGCCGGGTTCCGGGGGGGGTTCCCCGAAAGGTTGGCCGGCGTCGCTGCCGAAGATGCCCGGAACGTCTTCCCCGAACGGTGTCGCATCCTCCTGGCCGGGAGTGTCGGGGGCTTCGTCGTTGGCGGGGTCGTCGCCGGTGGTACCGGTATCGTCGGCGGGATCTTCCGCGGGCTCTTCTTCCTCTTCCGGGGGTTCGGGCGGGGGCGGGGGTTTCACGTAGGCCTGCTCGTCGGTCTTTACCTCGAGGGCGAG
>JACDFX010000438.1 GCA_013815575.1 Rubrobacter sp. | reverse complement strand
GGGGTAAAGCGCCTCATCCTGGCCGGCCCCGGCGAGAGGACCGCGGAGTTCCGAGGCCTCCTACCGAACGAGGTCAAGGGCCGCGTCGTCGCCGAGGAACACGTGAACCTGGGTGGTCCGGAAGGGGAGCTTTTGGACCGCCTGGAGGAGATCCGGGAACGCGCCGAGCACGAGCGCGCGGGTGAACTCCTGGCCGAGATCCGGGAGAGCGGCGTCCGCGGACCCGAAGACACCATAAAGGCCCTTCAAGAGGAGAACCGCGTCTACCATCTGGCGGTCCTGTGGGAACTGGACGGGGAGGTGCGCTGGTCCGACGCCGACGGGCTCGCGATCATGGACATCACTCAGGAGACGAGCCCCTTCTCAGGGGAACCGACCCGCGTGCGGCCCCTCACAGACGTGCTCTTGGAGCTCGCGGCGGCCCGTGGCGCACGCCTGGACTTCATGCGCGGTGAGAACGAGAACACCGACGTTTTGCGCGACGAGTTCGGCGGCATAGCGGGCCTTACCCGCTTTTAGAGCGGGTTTTTGGGAGGGCTATTGGTCCTTCGGCCTCTGGTGGCGACAAAGAGCCGCCCGTTGGCCCCTGGAGGCCTTACTCTCGCCACGTTTCGATTGCGTTTCGTTTATGTTAAAACTCTTGCAAGAAGGCCGTTCGAGTGTTAACTTCATGGGCGTCACGGTCGTGTACTGGCGGTGACTATTGAAAGTTTAGTCCGGGACACATGTTCCCCATTGGGGAGACAGGTAAGGAGAAGCGATGGCGGGAAGGTCCGGTAGTGGCTGGGGAAGGGCCGCGGTGTTATTGCTCGGCGTCGTCGCGCTCGTGATCGTGGGCACCTCTGTCCTTGTTGGAACGCAACTGCTCTCGAGCACGGGCGGGGACCAGGCGCAGAGGGCCGTCGAGCCCTCCGGGGCCAAGCAGGACCCGCCGAAGGCCGTCGAGGAGACCACCGAGGCAAAAGAGCCGGAGAAGGCCGACAGCGCCGATAAGAAGGACGAGGCCAAGAAGGACAGCCCCGCGGAACAGAAGAAGGAGACCGACGACCAGGAGCAGGTAGAGATCGCCGCTTCGGAGCCGGATCCCGCGTCTGCCTCCGCGTCTGCCTCCGCGTCTGCCTCCGCGTCGGCTGAAGCCACGACGGAAGAAGCCTCTGCCTCCGCGTCGGCTGAAGCTACGACGGAAGAAGCCTCTGCCTCTGCCGCGGCCTCCGCGCCGGCTGACACCACCATGTCCCTTAGCGTCCCAAGCATCGGCCTCTCGACCACCGTCTACGAGGGCACGGCTGAGGGTTCTCTCACCGCGGGGACGGGCCACCTCGCCGGCACCGGATATCCGTGGATACCCGGCTCCAACACCTACGTGGCCGGCCATCGCCTCGGCTACCCGGGCACCGGCAGCGACCACATCTTCTGGGACTTGCCCTCCGTGGCGATCGGCGACCCGGTCTCGCTCACGGACGCCAACGGCCAGACCTACGATTACGCTGTCAGCGAGATCTTGGAAGTGCCGATCACGGACCTATCCGTGACGGAGCCCATCGGGAGCGACGTGGTGAGCCTGCAGACGTGCATCGAGGACTACGGGGATTACTGGACCGCAGGGCCGAACTGGAACGTCCGCTACGTCGTCCGCGCCGAGAAGGTCTAGTAGTAGAGTAGCCCTTAGCCGTAAACTTCCAGCGGTCAGGCTTCAGCTGATTGATTCTGCTGAAGCCTGACCGCTTTATCTTGCGCCTCGGCCATGGTGCGTAGGATTTTGGGGGAGGCGAGCCAGCGGAGTTGGCCTGCGCTCGGTCCCACCGGACCGGCGAAGCGGATGCAGGCGACGCCGCCTTTCTTTATGGTGATCTCCACCCCGCCCGCCTCACCGGTGAGCAGGTACGAGGCGAGTTCGTGCAGTCCGGGCCGATGCCCGACCAAGGCGACTGCCTCCGCCGCTTCGTAAGCTTCGAGTAACCACGCCGCCTTCTCCGGCGGCAGCGTCGGTTCGAGCGGGGTCGAGGCCTTCGGCCCGGGCCATCCTTCGAGCCCGGCCAGCACCTCGGCCGTCCGCCACGCCCGCTCGTAGGGGCTGCTGAGAAGCGCGCCCACCCGCGGCGCCAGCAGGGCCAGCCCGGGGAGGGAGTCCCGGAAGGCCTCCTCTCCCTCTGGCGTCAGCGGGCGGAATGAGTCGTCGGGCCAGCGCTCCGGGTCGCGTCCGTAGGCGACGGCGTGGCGCACCAGGTAGAGGTCCACGCTGGGGTTAGCGGGCTCTCTTTTTGGTGCTTTGAGCCTTCTCGGGGCTCTTCGCGGCGTCCTTCATTGCCTTCTCAAAGTCCTTCCAGCTCTTGCCCTTGGTGAGGGCCCGGAACGGCTTGGACCGGAGCACTTCGGAGCGTATTCCAGCGGCCTCCCGGAGGTAGCGCTCGGAAAAGACGCCCATGGTGAAGGCGGCGCCCCGTGGGACTCGCGGGCCCTCCGTCGTGGTGCCAAGCTCGCGCAAGGTCCCGGCGGCAACAACGGCGTCCTGGTGGTCGCCGAGGTCATCCTGAAGCGCCTTTAGAGGTGAGATCAAGCCCGCGACAGGCTTCCCGTAGACCTCGGAGACGAACTCCAGGGTGTATCGGAGCCGCTTGCCCTTCTTGCGCAGGTCGTGGAAGTTCTCCGGCGGCGAGGACTCGTCCAGGCTTTTTGCGGCCTTGCGCCACTTGCGGTAGCGGGCGGAGATGAGCTCCGGCGCCGCGGAGGTG
>JACDFX010000437.1 GCA_013815575.1 Rubrobacter sp. | reverse complement strand
GCCGTAACCTGGGCTGGAATCGCCGACGCCGCCGTAGAGGCCGCGCTCGCCACGCTCGCAGCGAAATCGGGAGACGACCCCGACGACATCGTAGCCCTGGCGGCTGGAAAGATGCTCGCGGCGCAAGGGACGATGGACCGGTGGTTGGATCACGCATCCCGCTTCGCCGACGCCGATCCGGTCGCCTCGATGTCCTCGTTCTCCATCCACCTGCGGGAGTCCATCGCGTCCTCGTGCCGCGCCATATTGGATGGAGCCGCCCGCGCCGTCGGCTCCCACCCTTTCGCCGTGGCTGGAGACCTGGACCGCGCCCGGCGAGACTTGCAACTTCTCCTCCTCCAACATCGCCTGGAACCAGCCCTCGCCCGTGCCGGGCGGCAGGCGATCCAGAAGAGGAGAGATCGCCCATGAGGGAGCGGCTGGATCGGGATTACTTCGAGGGACTCTACGCGGGCTCCCGTGATCCGTGGAACTTCGAGACCAGCGACTACGAACGCCGCAAGTACGCGAGGACGCTGGAGGCACTGGGCGGACGCCGCTTCCGGCGGGCACTGGAGGTCGGCTCGTCCATCGGGGTCTTCACCGCCATGCTCGCGCCCTTCTGCGACGAACTACTGGCCGTTGATACCTCCGAGCGCGCCGTCGCTGAAGCGAAAAAGCGGCTCTCGGGATTCGAGCACGTTCGCGTCGAGCGCCGCACCCTTCCGGAAGAGACGCCAGATGGACCGTTCGACCTGATCGTGGTCTCCGAAGTCCTCTACTATCTGCCCAGAGACACGATGCTGGAGACGCTGCGTCGCCTGGAAAACACACTCGACTCGGGCGGACTGCTGCTCGTCGTCCACTGGCGAAAAGAGACGAAGACTTACCCGTTGCAGGGTGACGAGGTACACGAACTGCTCGTGGGAAACACCCGCCTCGTCCGCATGGAATCATTCACCGAAGCCGAATACCGGCTCGATCTTTTGGAGAAACCCGCATGAACCAGAACGAACGACTCGTGATCATCGGCGGAGGCCCTGCTGGCCTCTCTACCGCCCGGAGCTACCGCGACGCCGGAGGCGAAGGCCACGTCACCATCCTGACCACCGAAGATTACCCGCCATACAACCGTCCGCCGCTCACCAAAGAGTACCTGCGCGGCGAACTGCCTCAAGAAGAGTTGTCTATCGAAAAACCAGGCTGGTACGAAGAAAACGGCGTCGAACTGCATCTGGCGACGAGCGCGACTGCTATTGATCCCGACCGGCGAGTAGTCGAGACGGAGGACGGAGAAGAAATTCTCTACGACGCACTCGTGCTCGCCACCGGCTCCGAGCCTATACGAATCCCTATCCCCGGCGCGGACGACCCCGATGTCCTGACGATGCGAACCGTGGAGGACTCGAACCGGCTGCAAGATCTCGCCGGCGAAGGGAGCCGGGCCGTGGTGGCCGGGAGCGGGTTCATCGGGTGCGAAGCTGCGGCTTCACTCTCGCTGCGAGGCGCGGACGTGACGCTCATCAGCCTGGAACAAGCCCCACAGAAAGAGCGGCTCGGCCAAGAGGTCGCCGACCGTATTCAGGGTTGGCTCGAAGGTTACGGCGTAGACCTTCGCCTGGGCGCGGGCATCGAAAGCATCGAACGCCGGAACGGCGGCCACGAGGTCTCCATACAAGGCGGGGATACGGTCGGCGCCGATGTCGTCCTGTTCGGGACCGGCGTCCAGGCGCGCACCGGGCTCGCGGAGGCGGCTGGACTTGGGGTGGATGGCGGCGTCGTGACTGATTCTTCGATGCGCGCGAGCGCGCCTGGCATCTTCGCCGTAGGCGATATCACCCGGTCGTACAACGAGTCCGCCGGACGCCACCTGAGCGTCGAGCATTGGGGCGATGCCTTGGAGCACGGACGCATCGCGGGGACCGTCATCGCGGGCGGAGAAGCCGCCTGGGCGATGGCTCCGGGCTTCTGGTCCACCATCGGATACAACACGCTCAAATACTGGGCCTGGGGCGATGGATGGGATGAGCTTCGCTTCGATGCGGATGGCGATTCATTCGTCGCCCGGTATGGGAAAGACGGCGTCCTCGTGGGAATTCTGACGCATGGCGCGGACGAGGAGTACGAAGCAGGGCGACAGGAGATCGAGGGCGGAGCATCCTTCCCCGAATGACGCCGCCCGACCCAAAACTCAAGGTCTCCGTCGTCGTTCCGGCGCGTGACGAGGAGGCGCTCATAGAGGCTTGCCTGGATGCGCTGGCGAACCAGCAAAGCGTCGCCTTCGAAGAGTACGAAGTCCTGCTCGTGCTCGACCGCTGCACCGACGACACGGAGGTTCGGGCGCGAAACGTGGCGAGAAAGTATCCAAACTTCCGCTTGCACTTCCTCGAAGGGCCGGGATTGGGGTCTGGGCACGCCCGAAGTTTGGGCATGGAGGCCGCCTGCGCGCGGCTACTCGGCCTCGGACGGCCCGGAGGTCTGATCTGCTCGACCGACGCGGATACCGTCGTCGCCCCGGACTGGCTGGCGGCGCAACTGGACGGCGCCTCGCGAGGCGCCGTGGCTATCGGTGGACGCATCGAACTCGCCGACGATGGCACCTTGCCAGAGAGCATAATGCGCTGGCACAAGGAGCGTGGCCGTCTCAGGCAAGAAGAACTCACCTCAGCCCCAGGCAACGCGGAACACTGGCAATTCTCCGGTGCCTCGCTCGCCCTAACGGCGGCGGTCTACCGCGAGGTCGGCGGTCTCGAA
>JACDFX010000436.1 GCA_013815575.1 Rubrobacter sp. | reverse complement strand
GAGCTGCTCCAAGCAGGGGTCCACTTCGGGCACCAGGCCAAGCGCTGGAACCCCAAGATGAAGCGCTACATCTTCGCGCAGCGCACCGGCGTACACATCATCGATCTCGACCAGACGATCACGCTGTTGGAGCAGGCCATGAAGTTCGTGCGCGGTGTGGCCGAGGCGGACCGCGAGGTCCTCTTCGTCGGCACCAAGAAGCAGGCCCAGATACCGCTGGCCGAGCAGGCGATCAGGAGCGGCCAGCCGTACGTGGCGGAGCGCTACATCGGTGGGATGCTGACCAACTTCCAGACGATTTTGCCGCGCATCCAGTACTTCACGGAGCTGGCGCGCAGGGTCGAGGAGACCCCGGAGGAGGAGAAGACCGGTAAGGACTGGTTTGCCCTCAACCGCGAGTACCAGAAGCTCAGGCGGAACTTTGCCGGGCTCACGGAGATGGAGAAGCTTCCAGGCGCCGTCTTCGTGGTCGACCCCAAGCGCGAGGAGTTGATGGTCAAGGAGGCGAACCGGCTCAAGATACCGGTCGTCGCCCTCACCGACACCAACTGCGACCCCGAGGTCATCGACTACGTCATCCCCGGCAACGACGACGCGATACGGGCCATCGGCCTGATCTCCCGCCTGATGGCGGACGTTATCGTCGAGGCCCGCGGCGAGGAGGTCGCCGTCGAGGACCGTCCGTTGCCGCCGGTGATCGAGGAGGCCCTCGCGACGGAGGAGCAGCCGCTTTCGGAGGCCGCGGAGGACGCGAAAATCTCCGAGCCCGCCGCCAACGGCAACGGGGCCGCCAACGGCCAGCCCGAGCCCGTAGCCGAAGAGCCGGCCGATGACGCCACCGCCGAAGCCGCCGCTGAAGAACCGGCCGATGACGCCGCCACGGAGGACCCGCCCGCAAACGGTGCGGAGCCGGTGGTGGAAGAGGCCCCCGTCGAAGAGGCCCCCGTCGAAGAGGCCCCCGTCGAAGAGGCCTCCGTCGAAGAGGCCTCCGTCGAAGAGGCCTCCGTTGATGCGGTCGTCGTCGATGAGGGGTCTGCCGAAGAGGTCGTCGCCGAGGAGGCCGCTGCAGAAGAGGCTGCGGCCGCAGACGGTGCCGGGCAGGAGAACAGAGAGAACGAGGAGAACTAGAAGCCTTGGCTAGCACCATAGAGAAGATAAAGCAGCTGCGGGAAGAGACCGCGGCGGGCATGATGGACGTGAAGCGCGCGCTCGAGGAGTCCGAGGGGGACGTCGAGGGGGCCCGCAAGGTTCTGCGCGAGCGGGGCCAGGCCATCGCCGCCAAGAAGAGCTCCCGTGAGGCGACGGAGGGTTTGATCGAGGCCTACATCCACTTTAACGGGCGCGTTGGGGTGCTCGTGGAGGTAAACTGCGAGACGGACTTCGTGGCCCGCACGCCGGAGTTCAAGGAGTTCGCCCGCAACGTCTCGTTGCACGTAGCCTCCATGAAGCCCATCTGCGTGGCACCCGAGGACATCCCGGCTGAGTCCCGCGAGGAGGAGCGACGGATCGTGGAGAAGCAGGTCGCCGAGATGGGCAAGCCGGAGAACATCCGGGCCCAGATCGTCGAGGGCCGGATCCGCAAGTGGGAGGCCGAGCAGGCCCTCCTGACCCAGCCGTACGTCAAGGAGATGGACAAGACCGTCGGCGACCTCTTGCAGGACACCATCCAGAGGCTCGGCGAGAACGTCGTGGTCCGGCGCTTCGTCCGGTACGAGCTCTAGGCCAGCCTTGGAGGACTCGGCCAAAACAGGTGAGGAAACGAACGGGGCCGCGCTCTCTGAGCTCGGTCCCGTAAAGCGCATAGTCCTGAAGCTCTCGGGGGAGAGCCTTGCCGGGGAGAACGGCTACGGCATAGACCCCGCGAGCCTGGACTGGACGGCTAGCAGCGTGGTCGAGGCCGTGGAGGCGGGGGCCGAGATCGCGATAGTCGTGGGCGGCGGCAACATCTTCCGCGGCTCGCACGTGGCCGCCGAGCTCGGTATCGAGGGGGCCACGGCGGACTACATGTCCATGCTCGGCACGGTCATCAACGCGATGGCGCTCCAGGCGGCGCTTGAGGGGCGCGGCGTCGAGACGAGGGTTCAGACGGCCATCGAGATCCAGGAAGTAGCCGAGCCCTACATCCGCCGCCGCGCGATGCGCCACCTGGAGAAGGGCCGCGTCGTCATCTTCGGCGGCGGAACCGGCAACCCGTTCTTCACGACCGACACGGGCGGCGCCCTCAGGGCGTTGGAGATCGGGGCGGATGTTCTGCTCATGGCGAAGAACCGGGTTGACGGCGTCTACGACAGGGACCCGCGCCGGTATCCGGACGCGGTTCGACTGGACCGGTTGAACTACATGGACCTGCTCTCCAACGATCTCGCGGTCATGGACCATACGGCTGCGACGTTGTGCAGCGGGGAGAACCTGCCCATAGTAGTTTTCGATATACTGAAGCCTGGGAACCTGCGCCGCGTTTTGCAGGGAGAGCGGGTCGGCTCCCTCGTGTGGGGCGCCCCAGGCGGGGCGAACGGCAGGGCCGAGGGCGGAGGAGGCTAGGCGTGTCTGACATTATCGATTTGACCGCAGCGGAGCGCCGGATGCAGGGCGCTCTGGAGTCGCTGAGGAACAACTTCGCGACGATCAGGACCGGAAGGGCGAACCCGTCGCTGCTGGACCGGATAGAGGTAGAGGCTTACGGGACGAGGATGGATCTCAGGAGCGTCGCCAACGTCGGCGTTCCAGAGCCCAG
>JACDFX010000435.1 GCA_013815575.1 Rubrobacter sp. | reverse complement strand
CCCCGCGTTACCGACGAGCCCGACCACGGAGGAGACGTTGACGATCCTGCCCCACCGGGCCCGAATCATGGGCCGCATAGCCGCCCGCGTACACAGGTAGGTCCCCTTGAGGTTGGTTCGCAACACCTCGTCGAACTCGTCTTCTTTCATGCGCATCATGAGGTTGTCGCGCGTCACGCCGGCGTTGTTGACCAGGATGTCGATGCGACCGAAAGCCTCACTCACCCCGTCGAACAGCCGCTTGACGTCGTCAGGCTCGGCCACGTCACCCTTGAAGAGCTCGCACCTGCCCCCCGCCTCGCGCACCGCCTCCGCCGCCTCCTCGGCCGCCGCGTCGTTGGAGCGGTAGGAGATGGCGACGTCTGCCCCCTCGGAGGCCAGCCTGACGGCTATCGCCCGACCTATGCCGCGCCCGCCGCCCGTCACGATGGCGACCCTGCCGTCCCCGATCACGCCACGTCCCCCCTCGCCGCGAAGGCGAACATCAGTTCCGCCTCGCAGACCCGCTCGCCGTTCACGGTCGCCTTCCCCTTGCCCCGGCCGACGGAGCCCTTGAGCCGGACTATCTCGACCTCCATCCGCAACACGTCCCCCGGCAGGACCTGCCGACGGAACCGGACGCCGTCGATGCCCGCGAAGAGGGCGAGCTTGTCCTTATGGTCGCCACCGGCCATGACGCCTACGGCCCCGACCTGGGCCATCGCCTCGATGATGAGCACGCCCGGCATGACCGGATAATCCGGAAAATGCCCCTGGAAGAAGGGCTCGTTCTGGGTGACGTTCTTGACGCCCACCGCCCTGACGCCGGGTTCCAGCTCCTCGATCCTGTCGACCAGCAGGAACGGGTACCTGTGGGGTATAAGCTCCCGGATCTCGGCCGGCCCGAGCGGCGCCTTCACGAGAGTGCCTCCTTTACCGTTACGCCCTTGACGTCTTTTCTCTTGAAGTCCCGCAGCATCCGCGTCAGCGTCCCGTCCTCCCCGGCCTCGAAGATCTCATCTACACCCATCTCGAAGAACTGCCCCATCACAGCAGCCCACCGCACCGGTGAGAGCATCTGCTCGCGCAGCGCCGCCCGAACCCCCCGAGCCGTCCGGAGCACCTCCCCCCGCGCAGCTCCCACCATAGGGACTTCCGGCTCCGCGAACTCGACCTCGGCCAGCAATTTCTCCATCCTGGCCGCGGCCCCTTCCATTAGCGGGGAGTGGAACGCGCCAGCCACCCCTAGCGGCACCTTCCTGCCTTTTATCTCCCCCAGAACGCCCTCCAGCGCCCCCTTCTCGCCGGAGAGGACCGTCTGGCGGGGCGTGTTGAAGTTTGCCGCGACCACAATTCCCTCAGCCTCACCCACGACGCGTTCGACCTCCTCCGGGTCAGCCCCGATCACGGCGACCATCCCACCCGGCGTCTTCTCCGACGCCTCCGTCATCAGCCGGTCCCGCTCCGCTACCAGCCGGACGCCGTCCTCCAGCCCCAATGACCCGGCCGCGTGGGCCGCCGCGTACTCCCCGAGCGAGTGCCCGGCAACGACGTCGGGCTCCACGCCGGCATCCCGCAGCCCGTAGAAGAGGTCCACGGAGCTCGCGAAGATGGACAACTGGTACGGCGGCTCACCGTCGCCCACGCGCCGGCGCAGCGCCTCCGCAACCCTGCCGGAGACCTCGCCGCCCGCGGTACCCTGCCCGGGAAAGACGACCGCCTGCATGTGCGCCATGCCCCTCCTAGATCCTGTAAAGGTTCGCCGCCCACGTCAGCCCGAACCCGAACCCGACGGTGACTATGTATTTTCCCCGCTCCATGTCCTCATAGATGTCCGGGTACGAGAGCGGGATGCTCGCCGCCGACGTGTTCCCGAACTTCTCCAAATTCATCACGATCCTCTCCCCCGGCAAGTCCATCTTCTTCGCCGCTGCGTGTATTATGCGTGCATTTGCCTGGTGGGGGATGACGTATTGGACGTCGTCCGGGGTTAGGTCGTTGCGGGAGAGGAGTTTCTCGAACATATCGGGGAGTATGCGAACGGCGAACTTAAAGACTTCGCGGCCGTTCTGGTAGAGCTTGTTCTCGTCGCCGGGCTGGCCGGCGCGTCCGAGCGGGGCGCCGCGGCCGTCGGCGCCGAGGATGTGGTCCACGAAGCCCGACTCGCCGCTGCCCGCGTCGAGGACGACCGCGCCCGCGCCGTCGCCGAAGATGACGGCGGTGGAGCGGTCGCCCTGGTCCACGACCGTGCTCATGGCGTCCGCGCCGATGAGCAGGACCCTGCCGGCGGTGCCGGCGTGAAGCATTGCGGTGGCGACAGACGCGGCGTAGGAGAAGCCGGAGCAGGCGGCGGAGAGGTCCATCGCGCCGACGCCGGGGGCCCCGATCTTCTCCCCCACCAGGCACGCCACGGAGGGCATGGATTCGGGGGCCGTCGAGGTACCGCAGATTATGAGGTCGACGGAGTCGCCCGCGACGCCGGCGTGTTCCAGGGCGTTTCGCGCGGCGACGGTGGCGAGGGTCGCGCACGTCTCACCGTCTTTCACGAAGCGGCGCTCGTGGATGCCGGTGCGGGAGGAGATCCAATCGTCCGTCGTGTCAAGCACGCCCTCGAGGTCCTTATTGGTCACGAGCCGTCCGCCGAGCGCCCGGCCGACGCCCATTATCTTGCCCGTGGGCCGCCCGTTCACGCCGGCCCCCCGGCGGTTTGCGCGGAGGTCGAGTGGAGGGCTCTCTGCATCTCTTCCGTCAGTCCCGGG
>JACDFX010000069.1:5231-7461 GCA_013815575.1 Rubrobacter sp. | reverse complement strand
GAGCGAGGCCAGGTGGTTGTTCACCGTGGAAGGCGCGAGTCCTCCGTCGATCAACGACCGCTGCCAGGCCTGCACGTCCCGGCACACCACTGCCGAGACGCGGTCGTGCCCGTAAGCCTCCCCGAAGAATTCGACGAACCTTCCCAGGTGCAGCGCCGCTTTCTCCGCCACCGTCCTGGAGCGCACCCCAACGACCGCCAGCTCCAGGTATCTACCCACCAACCCGGAGAGGCTGTCGGGCGCCTCATCGAGGCCGAGCTCGGACCTTTTATCCTTCCGTGAAGTGAACTTCTCCAGATAAACGACGCCTTCTCGCTGCTTTTCGGCCTCCATGGGGGTACTTTAATACACGGAAGGGGCATTCCGGGAAGTGTCTTGAACATCGGCGGGGTGGCGATCGAGCCGCACCCGGTGCGGCCTCGCGTCCGACAACAGCGCTGGACCCGGGCAATCGTAGGCTGTGACATCCGTCATGCCAGATAGAGGACAGCCTTCACTACCCGCTATTCCGGACCGCGCCTAGAGTAACGCGGGCGTAGGAAACCCCGAAAGATAGAGGAGGAATGGTGCCAAAGCCACCAGGACGAGCGACGCAGCGCTCTTCAATCCCAGTTTACCCGGACCGGAGGAACCCATGATCGCCTCGAGAAACGAGGGAAGCCTCAATGCGCTGAGCGGCGTGTTGTTCGTCGCGCTCTCCGTTACGGGGGCCGTCCTTGCCGGGCTGCTGGCCCCGGTGCCGTACCCCTACCCCGGCGCGCCGCCCGCGGAGATCGTGCGCTACTTTGCCGAGGGCCGAGCCGCGGTCCTGGCGGCGGGCCTCCTGCAGGTCCTCGCGGCCATATCGCTGCTCGCCTTCGTCGTCTTCGCGCGGCGCACGGTGATCTCGGGTGCGGCCGGGGTGCACGCGACGGTCGGATTGAGCGCGGGTGCGGGCGTCTTGGCGGCGTCCCTCCTCTTTCTGACGGCGATCCTCATGCTGGCGCTGGCCCTGCCGGCGACGGCGGAGGCACCCGCGCTCGCCGGCGCGTTGCACTACGTCGTTTTCGTAGCGGGAGGCCCCGCCCACGTCGCCTCGTTGGGTCTGTTCGTGGGCGGGGTGTCGCTGGCCGCGTCGAGGCAGTCCACGGGGACCCTTCCACGCTGGATCGCGTGGGAGGGAATCGTGGCGGCCACGCTCTCGCTGGCGTGCTTGTTCTCGTTCCTCTGGTTCCCGGCCTCGGTCCTCATCCCGATCGGGAGGCTGCTCTGCTTCGTCTGGATCGTCAACACGAGCCTCGCGCTCGCCCGCGGCGGGCGACGCGCGGAAGCGGCCCGGGTCGGGGAGGTGGCGGGGTGAGATTGGTCGTGTTCGGGGCCACGGGGGGCACCGGCCGCCTGGTCGTCGAGCAGGCGCTCGCGGCGGGCCACGAGGTCACCGCGGTCGCCCGCCGCCCCTCCGCGATCATCGCCCGGCACGAGCGGCTCACGGTCGTTCGCGGCGACGTGCTCGAACCGTCCAAAATCGAGCGGGCGGTCGCCGGGCAAGACGCGGCGGTCTCCGCGCTCGGGGCCGCAGATCGAGCGCCCACCACCGTCTACTCGGAGGGGACCGGGAACGTCGCGCAGGCGATGCTGGCCGGCGGGGTGCGCCGTCTCACCTGCGTCTCTTCCGGCGGCCTGGAGGCCGACCACCCCTACGCCCCGCTATTGCAGCGGCTGGTAACGAAGCTCTTCGTGCAACGCCTGTACAAGAACCCCTTCGCCGACATGGCCCGCATGGAGGAGGAGCTCGAACGGAGTGGCCTGGACTGGACGGTTATTCGGGCGCCGATGCTCACGGACGGCCCGCGGACCGAGCGGTACCGGGTCGCCGCGAGCGGGCACCTGGACAGGCCCGGGAGGATCTCTCGCGCCGATCTCGCCGACTACATCCTCGCCCACCTCAACGACCTCGCGTCCTACCGCGCGAAGGTCGAGATCTCCTACTGACCGACCGGCTAAAGAACCCGAAAGGGAACCCTAAAAGGAGGAACCCCGCATGGATAACGCGAAGAACCCAAGGCTGGCGAAGGCCGTCCGATTCATGCACCCCGAGAAGGTGCTGAACTTCGCCCCCGATCTCGGCGACGAGCCGATCGCGGCGCTGTTCGGCCTGGACGTGGCGGCCTACCGAGCCATCAAAGCCGACTTCGACGCGAGGGCGCGCGAGGCGGCGGTGGAGCTCCTCGCCGACCCGTCCTTCGCCGAG
>JACDFX010000069.1:0-5221 GCA_013815575.1 Rubrobacter sp. | reverse complement strand
CCGGCTGCCCTTCCGACCGGGGGAGACCGTGGTCGCCGTCGGCGAGAGCTCCACCGCCGACCTCCAGGGGTGGTCGGAGATCCTGCGCCACCTGCTCGAGATGCGGCGCCCGCACGACCGGATCCGCCTGGTCAACGCCGGCCTCTCGGGCCAGACGACCTCCCAGGCGCTGAGCCGCTTCGTCGCGACCATAGGGTCCCGACCGGAGTGGATCGTGTGCTTTTTGGGCGGTAACGACTGCGCCCGGTACGGCCCGGAGCCCACCAAGACCCTGGTCGGCGCCGAGGAGACGGCGAAGAACCTGGAGCAGATGCGCCGCATCGCCGCGACCGGGACCGGGGCGCGCTGGGTCTGGGTGACCCCGACGACGGCCGACGAGGAACGGGTGGCCTCGTTTCCGTACTTCCGGCAGGCCCAGATGACCTTGCGCAACGACGATCTTCTCGCCGTCGGCGACCACCTCCGCGCCCGCCCGGAGCCCATCGTCGACGCCCAGGCCGTCTTCGGCACTCCGGCTGACCCCGATCTCATGGAACCCGACGGGATCCACCCCTCCTTGGCCGGCCAGAAGGCGATCACCAACGCGCTCGTCGAGCGCCTGGCGTCGTGAACCGGGAGGGCCTCGGGCCGGCCGATCCCGCTCTGAGGGACGCCGGACGCATCGCCGACCGCCGGCCAAACGAGGAGGTTATCGCGGCGAACGGGGGACTGTTCGTCGCTTGGAAGAGGAGGCTGTCGCCCCGGCTGAGGAAGCTCGTGCTTGCCGCTCACGTCGTGGTCTCCGTCGGGTGGCTGGGCATCGTCGCCGCCATGCTCGTCCTCGAGATCGCCGCTGCGACGGCGCAAGAGGTCGCGATGGCCGAGGCCGCGTACGCGCTCATCGGCGACGTCTCGGGCACCCTGGTCGCGCCTCCGCCGGTGAGCTTCAGCATCGCCGCCCTCCTGACCGGCATCGTCCTGTCGCTCGGCACGAGGTGGGGGTTGTTCGCGTACTATTGGATCCTTGCGAAACTCCTCCTGACCTTGGCCGTCATCTTCTCCGGGATCTTCCTCGTGGATCGGTGGATTCAGCAGGCGTCCGTCACGCTGGAGGGGCCGGCGCCGATGCTGCTGATCTACACCTCCGTGGCCCACCTGCTCATGCTGGGGGCCGCGACGGTCATCTCCGTGTATAAGCCGTGGGGCACGACCAGGCGAGGCCGTCGGGATGCCGCACCACGCCGCGTAAAGCGCGGTGCCGACGGCGGGGCTAGAATCACATCGGACGTCCGCGCTCCCGGCAACGCGGATGCCACAGGGTCTCATCGGGAGGCTTCGACCACGTGAAGAAGAGATCAAAAGAGGCAACCGAAGCTCTCGAAGGCAACCCGATCGGCGAGAGCCCGGAACAGCGGCCCGCCGTCCGCGGCGGACTCACTCTTCCTCGGGGCGGGCGGCTGATCGGGCCGCTCCTGGGACTTCTCTTCCTCGCATATCCCTTGAACGCTCTGCTAGGGTCGGACCCGTCGCCCGCGCGGCTGGTCGTCGCCCTCTGCGGGACGGTGCTCTTCGTCGGCGTCTTCTTGTGGCTGCTCTGGTCGCGCGAACCGTTCCGGGCTGTTGACCCGGAAGCGTACGAGGTTCGCAAGCGTCGGGCAGCGGTCGTGTTCCTCGCGGCGGTGGCGTCGATGCTTACCATCTCCTTCGGGGAAGAATGGCTCACGCTCTTCGTCCACACCGGCATCGCCACAGGGTTAATGCTTCCGGGCAAGGATGCCCCGGTGTCGGTCGCCGGGCTAGCTATCCTCGCGGTCGTTGCCGGACGTGCCGCCGGAGCGGAATTGCCCGCCATCGGGCGGTTCGCGCTGCCGACGGCCCTCTTGGGCTTCCTTTTCGCCGCTCTGGCCCACCATATCTCTACGATCGCGCAGCTCAGTGAGGCGCGGGAGGAGATCGCCCGCCTCGCCGTCGCCGAGGAGAGGCTGCGCTTCGCCCGCGACCTGCACGACCTGCTGGGCCACAGCCTCTCGCTGATCGCGCTCAAGAGCACGCTCGCCGGACGGCTCCTGCCTGCCACCCCCGAGACCGAGGGGGCTGCGAAGGAGGTCCGTGATGTAGAGGGGGTGGCGCGCGAGGCCTTGCGTGAGGTGCGCGAGGCGGTCGCCGGCTACCGGCGGCCCACGCTCGACGGGGAGCTCGCCGGCGCCCGCGAGATGCTGGAGGCCGCCGGCATCGGCTGCCACGTCGAGAACGAGGCCGGCGCGCTGCCCGGCTCTGCGGAGGCCGTCCTAGCCTGGGCGGTGCGCGAGGGGGCGACGAACGTGATCCGCCACAGCCGGGCCGAGCGCTGCGAAATCCGGGTGGCGAACGACGGCGGGGGGGTCCGCGCGGAGGTGAGCGACGACGGGCGCGGTGCTTCTCTGGAGGGAACCACCGGCAGCGGCCTTTTGGGCCTCGCCGAGCGCGTCGCCGCGAGCCGCGGGGGCTTCGAGGCGGGGGCGCTACCCACGGGCGGGTTCCGACTGCGCGTGAGCCTACCGCTCCCGAACGGCACGTCTCCTACCGCCGAGCCGGAGCCGAGAACCAACAATAGTAGCTTCGCCGGCGAGGACGGGTCGCGATGACCGTCCGCGTGCTCCTGGCGGAGGACCAAGCGATGGTGCGCGGGGCTTTGGCCGCCCTGCTCTCCCTCGAGGGGGACATCGAGATCGTCGCCGAGGCCTCGCGCGGCGACGAGGTGGTGCCGAAGGCGCTGGAGGCGAAGCCGGACGTCGCCCTGCTGGACATAGAGATGCCCGGCGGCGACGGCCTGGGCGCGGCGGCGGCGCTCAAAGAAAGCTTGCCCTCGTGCCGCGCGATCATCCTGACCACCTTCGGCCGGGCCGGGTATCTGAGGCGCGCGATGGAGGGAGGCGCCGTCGGGTTCATGCTCAAGGACGCCCCGCCGGAGGAGCTCGCGGCGGCCATCCGCAGGGCCATGAACGGCGAGCGGGTGGTGGACCCGGCACTGGCAGCCACCGCCCTGAGCGAGGGCGGGAATCCGCTCACCGGGCGCGAGCGCGACGTACTGGCCGCCTCGGCGAACGGGGCGACGATAGAGGACGTCGCCCGCAAGCTGTACCTCTCCGAGGGCACCGTGCGCAACTACCTCTCGACCGCTATAAAGAAGCTGAGGGCGCGCAACCGCGTAGAAGCGTCGCGCATCGCCGAACGGAAGGGCTGGCTCTAACGAGTCGCGGTGCCGAGCACCGCGGCAATCGCGGTTCACCATACTCCGAAGCGAGCCGCTCGCACGCCCCACCGCTATGCCAATCGGGTGGCGCCCCCAACTCGCCGAAGCCTACAGCAAGAAACCGTCGGTCGTGATCCACAAAGCCACGCCGTTGACCGTCGGGCTTCAAGCCTGCGCCGGTCCGGACAGACGATCCTCTCGTATGACATCCGTCACGTCGAATCCACGATCGTCCTCACTACCGGGTTTCCCACTGGCTTCGTACGCTTTCGATTGCGACCATCAGCGTAGGGCAGACGATGTCGAACGAAGCAACCCGCTCCGCAAGAACAGGGCGATCGACCAGACAGCGGTGGACCCGCGAAGAGATCGAAGAGTTGTGGACGCTCGGCCCCGACGAGCTCGCTATGCTCGCGGGCAAGCGGGGCACCACGCGCCTCGGGTTCGCGGTCGTGCTGAGGTTCTTCGCCAGGGAGGGACGCTTCCCCGACCCCGCGGAGGAGCCCGACGGGGAGGCGGTCGCGTACGTCGCCCGGCAGGTGGGTGTGCCCGTCGAGGAGTACGAGGCCTACGACCCTCGCGGCCGCGCCGCAGAGTACCACCGGGCGCAGATCAGGGAGGCCTTCGGATACCGCCCGGCCACCGTGGAGGACGCCGACGCCCTCGCCGACTGGCTCTCGGAGGAAGTCGCCGCTCGGGAGTACGAACTCGAGCGCATGAAGGAGGCCGCCTACGCCCGGCTAAGGACGATCAAGGTCGAGCCGCCGACTGTGGGGCGCATCGAGAGGGCTGCCCGTTCGGCCCTCAGGCGCTACGACGAGCGCTTCCGCGAGCAGACGCTCTCGCGCCTCCCGCCCGAGGCCTTGGCCGAGCTCGACGCCCTCCTCCTCGGGCCCGACGCCCTCCACGGCACGCCCCTGGGGCCGGACGGAGCGAACGAGGCGGGATCGTGGGAGGCGGAGGAGGGAATGCTGCCCCGGCTGCGCGCCGACCCGGGACGGGCGAGCCTGGAGAGCGCCTTCGCGGAGATCGCCAAGCTCGCCCGCCTCAGGGCCTTGGGGCTCCCCGAGGGCCTGTTCGAGGGCGTCCAGCCGAAGGTGGTGAGGGCCTACCGTAGGCGGGCGGCCACCGAACCCCCGAGCTCCCTGCGCGCCCACCCCGCTCCTGTCAGATACGCCCTTTTGGCAGCACTCTGCTACGAGCGCCTGCGCGAGGTCACCGACGGGCTGGTGGACCTCCTGGTACGCATCGTCCACAAGATAGCGGCCAGGGCCGAGCGCAAGGTCGAGCGGGCGATGGTGCAAGATTTTAGGCGCGTCCACGGCAAGCAGGGGATGCTCGTGAGGGTCGCCGAAGCCTCCTTGGCCCGCCCGGACGGGACGGTGCGCGAGGTGGTCTTCCCGGTGGCGGCCGAGAAGACTCTTGCTGAGGTGGTCCGGGAGGCGAAGGCCCAGGGCGTGGCGTTCCGCGAGCAGGTGCAGACGAGGATGCGCTCCTCGTACGTGGGACACTACCGCAGGCTCGTGCCCGCACTCCTGAACGCGCTTTCGTTGCGTTCCAACAACGCCCTCCACCGCCCAGTGCTTCTGGCGGTGGCGCTCGTGCGCGCCCACGCCGGCGACCCGAGGAGGTTCTTTGGGGACGGCGAGGAGGTGCCGCTCGAAGGCGTGGTGCCTCCCGCCTGGATGGACGCCGTGGTCAGGGAGGATGGCAGGGGGAGGGCTCGGGTCGAGCGGGCGGCCTACGAGCTGTGCGCCCTGGAGTCCTTGCGGGAAGCCCTGAGATCCAAGGAGGTGTGGGTGGTCGGGGCGGACCGCTACCGCAACCCGGACGAGGACCTACCCCAGGACTTCGACGAGCGGAGGTCCGCCTACTACGGCCTCTTGGACCAGCCGATGGAGGCCGACCGGTTCGTAGAGAGCCTACAGGGGCGGATGGAGGAGGCCCTCAACGGCTTCGACCGCGGGTACCCCCGCAACCCGTACCTGAACGTAACGGAGCGCGGCAAGG
>JACDFX010000434.1 GCA_013815575.1 Rubrobacter sp. | reverse complement strand
GCCCGCAAGGGCGGCGGGAGCCGGGCCGGGGCGAAGGCGCGCAAGAGCCAGGTGGACCTGCTCAGGACCCTGGCCGTCGAGTGGGCCGGAGACGGAGGCGTCGAGCGCCTGGAGGGTCGCATCGGCAAGCCGCTCACCGACCTGACCCGCGCGGAGGCCGACGAGTGGATAGATAGGTTGACCCCCGAAGGCAGAGAGTAGCCACTCGGCGCCAGCCCGATAAACACCGACCCCGTCTGGGGTGTAGCGTCTGATCCTGCTTCTCTGATAGCCCGTCTTATCGAAGTCAAAACGACCGGGCGCCTGGTCCGGCGCCCGGTTGAGAACCCGTGATCAGATCGGGGTGTTCGCGTTCTCCCGGGCGGCCGTTACGGTGCCGTTGCCGAGGGTCCGCCAGGATACGATCGTCATCACGGCCACGGACGCGGCGGCGAACCAGAAGGGAGCGGTGAGCCCGAAGCCCTTCGCGAGCAGCCCGCCCAGGAGCGCGCCGACGGCGGCGCCGCCCATCCCGAGAAGCCGGTACGAGCTGTTTACGCGTCCCAGGAGGCCGTCCGGGACCAGCTCCTGCCTGAGCGAGATGGTCACCACGTTCCACACGATGGCGTGGAAGCCGAAGAGGGCGAGCATCGTACCGACGACGTAGGTGTTGTGCGAGAGCGCGATGACAGCGGAGGTCGAGGCCTCGACCAGGAGCCCTCCCCTCATGGTCGTGCCCGCCCCGAGCCACCCGACGACGCGCCCCGCGCAGAGGGCGCCCAAGACGCCCCCGACCGCCAGGGAAGAGAGCAGCAGGCCGTAGCCCACCGAACCGAGGCCCAGCCTCCCCCCGGCGAAGAGCACCAGGACCGCGATCGTGGCCGCGGACGTGAGGTTCATCACCCCGAGCGCCATCGCCAGGGTGCGCAGCAGCCTGTGTCCCCAGAGCCAGGCGAAGCCCTCGGAGATCTCGGCCCTCAAGGTCGTTCGCGGGGCTTCCTGGAGCCCAGTGGCCCGGAAGGTTCCATCCATCGCCAGAACCAGGGCCGACGCCGCCACGAAAGAGCCCGCGTCCACCAAGAAGGGCAGCGAGGTGGAGGACGCGAACAGGAGACCGCCCAGGGGCGGGCCGACCATCTGGCCGGCGACCACCTGCGCCCCGAACAGGCGCCCGTTCGCCCCCGCCAGGCCTTCCCTGGTTACGACGGAGGGGAGAATGGAGGTGGAGGCGGCGGAGAATGGCACGGTCGCCGCGCCGAGCACGAAGAAAGCCGCGTACAAGATCGGGAGGCTCGCGAGATCCAGGAGCACGGCACCGCCGAGAAATCCGATGGCCGCGCAGCGGACGGCGTCGGAGATCCACATCACGCGGCGACGGTCCAGCCGGTCCACCAGCGCCCCGCCCGGCAGGGAGAATAAGAGCCAAGGGAGCTGCTGCGCGACGGCGACGCCGGCCACCAGGATGGGGTCCCGGGTCACGGAGGCGGCCAGGAGCGGCCCGGCCGCGAGCGTGACGCCGTCTCCCAGGAACGAGACGGTGCTCGCCGTCCAGAGCTTGCCGAAGTTCGTCCCGGGTCTAGCGAAGCGCAGGTCGATCCCCTCCAGGTCTCCTTTTGAGAGCATACACGCGGCGGCTACGGGACAAGCCGTTTAAGAAGATCCCGCAACAGGCCGTATACCCGCCAGAGCCCGAACGAGGCGGGGAGGCCACGGCGAGCACCGTCCGGAATCTAGAACGATCTTCGAGAGCGCGTCGTCTTCGTGTCCATTCGAGATCGTCCCGCGGGCTTCTCCTCGTCGCCCTGCTCGCCCTGATTCTGCCGTTTGCCGCCTGCCGGGGGCTCGGCCCCTCCGGCGGGGCGGACCCTCCGCCCTCAGGCTCTCTTTCGGTGAGCTTTATAGACGTCGGCCAAGGCGACAGCGTGCTCGTGCAGGCCGGTGGGGAGAGCTACTTGATCGACGCGGGCAGGGCGGAGGAGGGCCCGAACATCGTGGACTTTATCCGCGACCGGGGCGTCCGCGACCTCGACGGCATCGTCGTCAGCAACCCCGACGCCGACCACATCGGCGGTTTTCTAGACGTCTTCGACGCCTTCCCGATCCGGACGGTCTACCTCTCCGGCGACCCGAAGGGCACCCTGACCTATAACACCTTCCTCCGCGCCGCCCGCGACGAGGGCTCCGACACCGAGGTCCTGCGCGCCGGGATGCTCATGGATTGGGGCGGCGTCCAGGCCGACGTTGTAGCACCCCCGACGGACGCCGAGGGCGGCCTCTTCTCCGAGACGAACGACAACTCCGTGGGCATCCTGCTCACCCACGGCGCCGCCCGCGTCCTGCTCGCCGGCGACGCCGAGGCGAAGAGCGAAGAGTACATGGCGAACGGACCTTACACTGGCCCGCTCACGGTCCTAAAAGTAACGCACCACGGCTCCAACACCTCATCGACGCCGCTCTTTCTCGGGCGGTTCCGGCCAGAGATAGCCGTGATCCAGGTAGGGGCCGATAACTCCTACGGCCACCCAACCCCCGAGACTCTCGAAAGGCTTCGCAGGTCCGGCGCAAAAGTGTTCCGCAACGACGAGGATGGGGACGTGACCGTCACGATAAAAGACGCCGAGGTCGAGGTCGCCGTCACCAGGCCCTAGAAGCCCCCGCTAAAGCCCCGGCGCTTGAGAACCGAGCATGTTCCTGTAGAGTTAGCGGACAGGGCAAAGAACAGGAGGAAGCAACCGTGGTCAGTTTCAACAGGGTCATACTCGCCGGAAA
>JACDFX010000433.1 GCA_013815575.1 Rubrobacter sp. | reverse complement strand
GCGCGTGGTTCCCTCGACGTTTGTCATCCACTGTTTATTGAGGTCGCGGGAGGGCTGGATGATCCAGGCCAGGCAAACAACCGCGTCCGCGCCCCGAAAGAGCGCTGCGAGGTCGTCGTTCACCACGTCCGCCGCGGCCCACTCGACTTTCGGGACCGTCAGGTTCGGCAACCTGCGCGCCACCCCGAGGACGGACTCGACCCGCGGCTCCGTCGAGAGCGAGCGCAGCACGCTCGTTCCGACGTTTCCGGTTGCCCCTACGACCACGACTCTCATGTACCGGCCTTTACCCCGCCCCCCGGCGCCCGAAACGCCGGGATGTTGTACTATCGCCCGAAAGGTATACGGAGAGCGGGAGAGAGATGCGCGTACTGGTAACGGGTGCTAGGGGCAAGGTCGGGCGGGCGACGGTGGCGGCGCTGCAGGAGGCAGGCCACGACGTGCGGGCGACGGACCTGGCGCCGCCGGTCTTCGAGCGGCCGGCGGAGGGCGAGGCGGACTACTTCCAGGCGGATCTGACCGACGCCGGTGACGCCTTCGCCGTCGTGCGCGGGGCGGAGGTGGTCGTTCACGCGGCGGCCATCCCGGAGCCGACGAGGAACCCGCCGCACGTCGTGTTCCACAACAACCTGATGTCGACCTTCAACACGCTGGAGGCCGCGATCCGGTTCGGCGCCACGCGGTTCGTCAACCTCTCAAGCGAGACCGTTCCCGGGTTCTTCTTCCCCGAGCGGCCGGTCCTGCCCGAGTACGTGCCGGTGGACGAGGAGCACCCGATCCGGCCCCAGGACCCCTACGCCACCGCCAAGCACTTCGGCGAACAACTCATGGACGCCGCGCTTCGCCGCTCGGACATCCGGTGCATCTCCATAAGGCCTTCCTGGGTGCAGCACGAGGGCAACTACGAGCGCAACCTGGGGCCCATGATCCGGGACCACTCCGAGACGAGCCCGGGCTTCTGGAGCTACATAGACGTCTACGACCTGGCCGACGCCATCGTCCTCGCCACCGAGAGCGGGCTCCCCGGCCACGAGGTCTTCTACATAGCCTCCCCCGACAACGTCGGCGGCCGCCCCTTCGAGCAAGCCGTCCGCGAACACTACGGCGACAAGGTGGAGATCAAGACCCCCCTCTCCCGCGAAGACGCGGGAGGTATCTCCATCGAGAAAGCGAGACGCATGCTCGGCTACGACCCGAAACGCTCCTGGGGCGACTACCTGGACGAGGGCGGAAGGCTGAAACCAGGCGTTACGGGCCTTTTCAGCTAGTCAGCATAACGGTAAGGCCTGTTCACCAGGAACGCGACAGAACCCAATAGCGCAACGCGGGGCTGCGGCAAAGCTTGGCCGAACGAACCGCCCGAGGAACCTGTGCGCCTCCGACGTTGTACACGGCGTAGGGGCCCCGGCCGTTACACTGACGGGTACCCGCCGAGGGATCGCCCAAGGAAGCCATGAAAAGGGACACGATGGGGAAGACAGTATTGTTGGCAGCGGTCCTCCTGGTGGCCGCCGCGACGCCGGCCTTCGCGCAGGGCGTGCAGGTTGCGCCGCCGGACGGGTCCGCTCCTCCGCGCGACGACGGCTCCCTGTACAGCGGCGCTTACGAGGTGACCGTGGACGGCGATCTCATCTTCGGCGGCGACACTGGGTTCGAGTGCGAATACCTCGTGAGGATGGGGGCCCCCGCAAAACCTAGCGCCGAGGACGTGACCGTGGACGGTGACGTAGTGGAGCCGTTGACGAGAGAGGCTGTCGAGCTGTGCGCGGAGGCCGGCTTTCCCCCACAAGGTGCCACCTTTGACGCCTCCGCGACGTCGGGCGCCTCGCCCCCCGCAAGTTCGACCTCGGCGAGCGCGTCGCCGATCGCCCCCGCCGACGCCACCGGGGACACCAGGCTGCCGGAGACCGGAAGCCCCGCGCTCCCAGCGCCGCTGTGGCTAGCTACGGTAGTGCTCCTGGCGGCGGTCGCCGTCCTAGCCTTTCGCACGAGGCGGTGATCGTCGTGCGCCGCCGCAGCCCACTACCCTGATCGTGGTCGACCTCTGCCGATCTGCCTCTGGCCATGTTCCGCGCGCTTCGCAGCCAGGCTCGTCTTGCCAATCCTCGCCGCGACCTGATGTTGCGCTGCCATTGACTTAGTTTGCGACACACGTGGGGCATCAACCACCCAACCCCTTGTAAGAGTGGGTTTCAAATTCGCCCACGCCCGGGACAAAGCCGGCCGTGCTGAGAGCCGCGAAGCGGCGTGCTGACTAGCTCTCCTCGAGCGTCGGCTCCGGGTTCGATGAGGCCTCCACCGTCGTGACTTTGTAGCCGGCGCTTTCCAGGGCTTTGACGATGCCCGAGGGGTTGGTGGTTTCGAGTCGGAGGACTATGAGGCGGTTGCTGGCCCGTCCGGCCGGGGAGAGGAAGACGCCGCCTATGTTGACCTTCATCTCCCGGATCACGTCGGTCACGTTGGCGAGTTGGCCCGGCTCGTTCGGGACCTCGACCTCGACCCAGCTCCCGCGGTCGCGCGCGCCCACGAGCTCGATGAGGGTCCGCATCATGTCAGACGAGGTGATGATGCCGACGAGGCCGCCATCGGCGACTACCGGGAGGCAGCCGATCTTGCGGTCGTGCAGCTCCCTCGCGGCGTGGTCGATGGTGTCGAGCGGGTGGATGGTGGTGAGCCCCGTGCTCATGATGTCCCCCAGCCGGCTCCAGTTGAGCGCGTCCCGCTCCCCGGTCGAGCCGCGCGGCGGGCTC
>JACDFX010000432.1 GCA_013815575.1 Rubrobacter sp. | reverse complement strand
GGGGGAGAAGCACCCCGGGCAGGCGCGCGAGATCATCCAGTTCGTCAACGGTAACGAGGCCGCCCTTCAGGTGCTGGACACGGCCTTCGAGATAGAGGGCTTCGCCCGCCACGCGGGCACCCACGCCGCCGGGGTCGTGATCTCCGAAGAACGCCTTACGGACATCGTGCCGCTCCAGCGCGTCAAGGACACGGATTCCGTCATGGTCCAGCACCCCATGAGCGACGTCGAGGCCCTCGGTCTCCTGAAAGTGGACTTCCTGGGCCTCCGCAACCTCGACGTCATAGAGGAGACGCAGGAGACCATCCGCCGGAACTCGGGCGGGGAGGTGGACATCCAGAACATTCCCCTCGACGACGAGAAGACGCTCAAGATGTTCGCCAGGGGTGACACGTTCGGGGTCTTCCAGTTCGAGTCCGGCGGGATGCAGCGGATGCTCCAGGAGGTCCGCCCTGACCGCTTCGACGACCTCGTCGCCCTGAACGCCCTGTACCGTCCCGGCCCGATGGACTACATCCCGACCTTCAAGAGGGGCAAGCACGACCCCGAGAGCGTCGATTACCTTGACGAGCGCCTCAAGCCCATCCTGGAGCCGACCTACGGGGTGGCGGCCTACCAGGAGCAACTCATGGAGATCAGCAAGCTCCTCGGCGGCTTCACCCCGGGCCAGGCGGACACGCTTCGCAAGGCCATAGGCAAGAAGAACGCGGCGATGCTCGCGACCCTCAAAGACAAGTTTATGGAAGGTTGTGCCGCCAATGACGTCTCCCTCGGGGTCGCCGACGAAGTGTGGAACTGGATGGAGAAGGCTGGCGGCTACTCGTTCAATAAGAGTCATTCCGCCTGCTACTCGTTCCTCGCCTTCCAGACCGCGTACCTGAAGGCGCACTACCCGGAGGCGTACATGGCGGCGCTCATGAGCAGCGTCATGAACACCAAGGACCGGGTGCCTCAGTACGTGGCCGAGGCCCGCGCGATGAAGATAGAGGTGTTGCCGCCGGACGTGAACGAGAGCGGCCGTCGGTTCACGGTGGTAGGGAACACCATCCGGTTTGGATTGTCCGCGGTCAAGAACGTCGGGGAGAACACGGTCGAGGCTATACAGGCCGCCAGGGAAGAGGGCGGGCCCTTCGCCGACATCTTCGACTTCTGCGAGCGGGTGGACTCCTCGACGTACAACAAGCGCACCGTGGAGTCCCTCATAAAGTGCGGCGCCTTCGACAACGTCGGCCCGTCGAGGGCGGCCATGCTCGCGGTCCACGCCAAGGCTGTCGAGCGCTGCACGAAGGGGCTCAAGGGCGCGTGTGAGGACCAGTTTTCGATGTTCGACGACGCCGAGATAGCGCCGCCCAAGCCCGCGTTTCCGGACCTCGAAGATGACGGGCGCGAGACCCTCGAGTGGGAGAAGGAGACCCTTGGCCTCTACGTCTCCGATCACCCCTTGCGCCCCGTCCTCCACAAGCTCAGAAAGCACATCGACACGACCGTCTCGGACCTCGACCATTGCCGGGACGGGGCGATGGTGTGGGTCGGGGGCCTGGCGACGAGCGTCAGGACCAACACGACGCGCAAAGGCGACATGATGGGGATGATCCAGCTCGACGACACCCGCGGCCTCGCCGAGGTCATGGTCTTCCCGAGGGTCTACGCCAAATGCGCGACCTGCGTGCGCGAAGACGCGATCCTCAAGGTCAAGGGCCGTGTGGAGCGCAAGGAGGGCATCCCGCGCATCATCGCGATGGAGATGGAGGAACTCCACCTGGAGCCGGGCCCGGATCCCGTCTACCTCGACGCGTCCTGCTTCGTCGGCCTGCCCAAAGAGTCGGCCGAAGAGGCGTTCGGCCTGCTGGCCCGGAGTCCGGGGAGCAGCCCCGTCTTTCTCGTCTCCCCGACTAATGGGCTGGAGGAGCGGGTCTTCGACGTGGAAGACTCCTCCGACCTTCACGCGGAACTCAAGCAGATCCTGGGTCCCAGATGCCTCTCTTACGCCCGGAAGGAAGCCCCGGCTGCCGAGCCTGAGATGGAGCAGGTATCTTAGAGGTTTCGGGGTCGGGGTAATCGAGGAGGTGTGTTGGCCGAGGAGACGCTGACTTTGCGCGGCGGGTGCCAGTGTGGTGCCGTGCGTTACGCTTTGAGGGTCGAGAACCACGACGCGTATTATTGCCACTGCCGGATGTGCCAGAAGGCATTCGGCAACCTTTTCGGCGCGTTCTTTGCGGTACCTCCGCGGGACGTGGAATGGGAGAGGGGAGGTCCGGCTTACTTCCACTCGTCGAAGATCGCGCGCCGCGGCTTCTGCCGGGAGTGCGGAACCCCGCTGACCTTTGAGTATCTCGGAGCGGAGCGAAAGATGGACCTGACCGTCGGGAGCCTGGACGAGCCGGGCCGGATGCGTCCCGTCGGACACTTCGGGGCCGAGAGCATTGTGGAACCCTTCTTCACCGACGATGGATTGCCGCGCTCGCGCACGGAGGACAGCGAGGAGTTCGTGGAGCAGTGGCGGGCGGCGCACGGCACGGGCTCCGTGCCGGGACCGTTATCCGATTCGCCGGGGTCATAAAGCCTCCGTAAAGGGCCGAGCCCCGCGCGAACCCCCAGCGGGTGGCGAAGACCAGCCACCTCCGCGCACCCTCAGTACCTTTGCCCAGGCGGGTTTGGAGTATAGGTAGCAGCCGCGCAGGATCCTACGTTTAGAACCGTCCGACGCACGCCCTCGAGTTACCGCTTTGACAGGATTTGTTAACTGCGTTAGAA
>JACDFX010000431.1 GCA_013815575.1 Rubrobacter sp. | reverse complement strand
ACCATCGGTAGGAGGGCCAATTGACGAACCGTGAAGCGCCGCTCTTAGGAGGGGCGGCCGCGGTGCTGCTGCTCGGGAGGAGCGGCCACCAGGGGACGGCCGGCGAGGGGCTGGAGTCCCTGGCCGAAGCGGTGCGGGCAACCGGACGCTACGCGGCGGTCCACACGGCCGTCGCCGAGCGGGGCCTGACGTCGATGCCAGACGGGCTTGAAGCCTGCGTCCGGGCCGATGCACGTAGGATTCTCGTGATCCCGGTGTTCTTCGGGCGGGACCGGTCCCTGATCCACTGGCTCTCCAAGGCCGCCGTGCGCTGGTCGAGGGACCGGATCGAACCGGTGCCCGAGGTGGTCTTCGCCGGCGCGATAGGGGAGCACCCGGCCCTCGGGGAGGCAGTGGTCCGGGCCGTGGCCGAGGCGGAGGGTGGATCTCCCACGCGTGTCGATGACTTCCGGAGCCTGGAAGATCCTCCCGCCTGGTCCGAGATACCGCCCCAGAAGCGGCACGTGCTCGCCTGCCTCGGACCGCGCTGCACCTCGCGGGGCGCGGGCAACCTGTACGTCCATCTCCACAAACGCCTGAGGGACAGGGGGCTCTGGGGCCCTGAAGGCGTTCACGCCGTCCAGACCGGCTGCCTCAGCCCGTGCAACCTGGGGCCCACGATGGTCGTCTACCCCGAGGGCGTCTGGTATTGCGGGCTGACCGAGAAGGCGCTGGACCGCATCGTGGACGGGCATCTCCTGGGTGGTGTGGTGGTCGAGGAGCACGCCCGGGGGCCGGGGCGCCACGAGCATGTGGAAGGGAGGTGGTAGACGGGACGAGGTGACGTGTGGACATGACGTGGAGGCGTGGTCATTCGCGGCGCTTCCGTAGACGAATACGGTGAGAGGAGAGACTGTGGCTGAGCCCCTTTTCAAGGTGGAGTTAGGGAAAAGCATGGCGGACCAGGAGGTGCCGGGGCACAACCGCTGGCACCCGGACATCCCGGCGGCGGCCTGGACAGATCCCGGCACGGATTTTCGCGTCGAGTGCATGGACTGGACCAACGGGCAGGTCGGGAACAACGACTCGGCCAACGACATCCGCGACATGGATCTCTCGCCGAACCACACTCTGAGCGGACCGATCGGCGTGAACGGCGCCGAGCCAGGAGATCTGCTGGTAGTGGAGATCCTGGACATGGGTCCGTTTCCGGGGCCGGAGACGGAGTGGGGCTACACCGGCATCTTCGCCAGGGACAACGGCGGCGGCTTCCTGACCGACCGTTTCCCGGACGCCCACAAGGCGATCTGGGACTTCAGGGGACTCTACGCGACCTCCCGCCACGTGCCTGACGTCAAGCTCGTCGGGATAAAGCACCCCGGCATCGTCGGGTGCGCCCCTTCGGCTGAGATGCTGGCCGAGTGGAACCGGCGCGAGAGGGCGCTCATAGCCACGGACCCCGACCGGGTGCCGCCCCTGGCGCTCCCGCCGGAGCCGCACAATGCCATCCTCGGCACTCTGGACCCGGGCTCCCCGGACTTCGGCCGAATTGCGGGCGAGGCGACCCGGACGGTTCCCCCGCGGGAGCACGGCGGCAACGTGGACATAAAGAACTTGACCATCGGGACCAGGGTCTACCTGCCGGTCTACGTCGACGGGGCCAAGCTCACCACGGGGGACTTGCACTTCTCGCAGGGGGACGGGGAGATCACGTTCTGCGGCGCCATCGAGATGGCGGGCTACATCGACTTCGGGGTCGACCTCATAAAGGGCGGCATGGAGAAGTACGCGATGAACCGGCCCGGGCACATGCCGATGTTCGAGCTCTCGCACCTGGAGCCCACCTACTCGAGCTTCCTCGTCTTCGAGGGCATCTCGGTGGACGACAACGGCGACCAGCACTACCTCGACGCCCACATCGCCTTCAAGAACGCCTGCCTCAACGCCATCGAGTACCTCAAGACCTGCGGCTACACCGACGAGCAGGCCTACATCATCCTCGGGGCGGCTCCGATAGAGGGCAGGATCAGCGGCATCGTCGACATCCCGAACGTGTGCTGCACCCTGTACATCCCGACCGAGATCTTCGAGCGCCCCATCCTCCCCGACGACGTGCCGAAGAGGACCGCAAGCACCGGCAACCTCGCCGTCGGAAGCTGATCGGGGACCAGCCTGGACGACACCATCATGCCGACGGGCGAACCACGCGCCCGTCGGCTACTCGTTGAGGCGACCCGTGGAGAAAAAACATCCGAACGACAGGAGGGCACGAGATGCCGATCTACGATTTCCTGTGCGAGGGTTGCGGACCCTTCGAGGAGCGCCGCCCGTTGAATGAGCCAGCGGACTCGGCCGCCTGCCCCGAGTGCGGCGGCCATGCGCGCCGGCTCTATTCCATGCCGAACGTCAGGACGATGCCAGCCGCCCTCTCCAGCGCGATGCACCGCTCCGAGAAGAGCGCTTACGAACCCGAGGTGGCGCGGCGTCCCGGGGGCGGCACGCTACCAGGCAAGAGATACCGGTCGGGGGGCGGAGGACACCACGGCCACGGCCACTGATGGGCTCTGGTTCATCCTCACCCCGGCGTTTGCTGCCCAAGAGTTTGCCAGAAGCGACTCCCGTGGTGTTGGGATTTCGTCGCGCGCGGGTTTGCGATAAGGGAGCGGGGCGAGAGGACCATGTTCTACAAGCTAAAGGTGTGAGACGCACGCAAGAGCGGATCGCGCAGGTCCACGCCAGGAGCCGCGAGACCTACGGCTACCCCAGGGTCCATGCC
>JACDFX010000068.1 GCA_013815575.1 Rubrobacter sp. | reverse complement strand
GACCACGGCGTTGTAGGTCGTCGGCACCGAGAGCTCGACCTCGCGTCCGAGCTCCTTCTTGAGGTAATCTTCGAGGGGCTGATACTCTGCTTCGACCTCTTCGGGGTTCTCGTTGGGGATCAGGCCTACCCGCAACGGTTCGTCGCCGGAGGCCGAACCACCCCCGCCACCTCCACTACCCCCACCGCAACCGGCGAGGAACAGGACGAGCGCCACGATTACCAGGTGTTTTAGCATCAAAGAGAGATCCCTTCTTCCGAGAGAGTTTTGGATTTTACGACCGCCGCACGTTCATAGATCAAAGATCCGTCCTTTCTAAGAGGCGTGTTTCGACGAACGCGATGCCCGAAGAGTCGGCCAGGTAGCCGAGCGACAGGAGAGTGATCAAGGCTCCCAAGGCAAGCCTTATCAGGGTTTCGGGCAGGAACTTTTGCGTGCGGGCCCCGACGTAGGACCCCACGAGACCGCCGGCCCCCAGAATCAGGCCCAACGACCAATCGGGGGCGACCATGCTCTGCGCTCCGATGCCGGTTGCGGCCAGTGCCTGAAAGCACGCGACGCCGGCGATGGAGGTCAGGAGGGTGCCCATAAGGGCTGCCCCCGCGACGGTGTACACGGGTAGTCCCAGGACGGTCACGAGGAAAGGGGCTATGACGGACCCGCCCCCGATCCCGTAAACGCCGCCGATCACGCCAACCCCGAGGGCCAAAAAAAAGACGGGCGCGGTGGCGAAGGAGAAGTATCCGCCACCGAATTCGTACTCTATCCTCGTCAATGAAACCGCGCCCGGCCTCACCGTGTCTCCCCCGCGAAAGGCCCTCGATACCCCAACCAGAGGTTCGTTGTAAGTTCCGTTTGCGGGTTCATCGGTCCTGCCGCGGGCAAGGTCTCGCCGGTCCTCGATGAGGCGCGCGACCGCCGTGTAAAGAAGCCTCGATCCCAGGTAGAGCAGCACCAGCCCGACGAACGCCTTGAAGGCGCGAGGATCGGAGAGATAAGTGGTCCGCAAGGTTGCTCCAATGAACACCCCGGGGAGCGTTCCGAGCGCTATTACCCAGACCAGCGGCCAGACCATGCGCCGCTCCTTGACGAAGCTCCATATTCCGCCCGGGGTGGCCACGACGTTGTAGATGAGGTTCGTCGGGCTGACGGCCGGGCCGGTGAAGCCCAGAACGCTGACCTGGAAGGGAAGCAGCAGGAAAGCACCCGAGATCCCGGCCGGCGCCGTCACCAGAGAGATCGCGAACGCCGCCAGCAGCAGGATGAGCGGGTTTGAGTCGACGCCCGAAACCGGAAAGTGCAAGTCCGCCTACCCGTCGACCGGCTCGTACTTGAAATTTTGGATGATCTCCTGCCCTTCCGGAGAGAGCATGAAGTCGAGAAAGTCTCGGGTCAACTCGGGATTTTCCGACCGCTTGAGAACGGCGGCGTAGTTTCGCGCCGGCACGTTGTACTCGTTCGGGATCTCGACCCGTTCCACCTTCTCGGCGACGCTTGGCGTGACGTCGCTCACGTAGACGACGGCCGCCCCCGCCTCGCCCGTGGCGGCTTTCTGGGTCACTTCCTTCGTGTTCGTCTCTTCCGAGACAACGTTCTCCGTGACTCTCTCCGTGAAATCCGACCCGTAGTCCTGCTCGGCGTTCTCGAACACCTGGCGCGTGTACTTGCCGATTGGAACGTTGCCCACCCCGATAACGAGCTCGACCTCCTTCGTACCCAGATCTTCGAGCGACTCGATACCGGCCGGGTTGCCCTTTGGAACGATGATGATCTCGCGCGTCTGGGAGACGGGCTCGAAGGAACCCGTGTAATCTTCCTCCCTGGCTTGCTCTGCGAAGTCCAGGTCCGCGGAGAGGAAGAGGTCCGCCTCGACGCCCTGCTCGATCTGGGTGTACAGGATCTGTGTCCCGTCGTAGCTCGCCTCGAGGTCGGTACCCTCGTTCTGCTTCTCGTACTCAGCCATCAGCGCGTTCATGGCGTCGGTCATGTTGGCCGCGACGAGGGCCGTCATGCTTTTGTTGTCTTCTGCGCCACCCGCGCTGCCGCAACCCGCGAAGACGAGTAGCGAGACCAGGGCGATACTGCAAAGCCTGCGACTCAAGAATTCTCCTTCTCATGGGGGCCCATTTCGTCCTGCGTGCCCGGGGGTGCGACGAAGCGAACGTCATCCGGGGCGACGCACGCGTAGACCGTTTCGCCGAGGGAGTACGCCTCGCGACCCATTTTGTCGGCCGGAACGTCGGCGAGGAGCGAAGGGCCCTCGCTGCCTCCGAGGTGCATCCTGACGAACGCGCCGAGCCGCGCCATGTCCTGAATTTCGATCCGCCACTCGTGCTCCCCGCCCGCGGGCTCGCGGGCTACGGATACGCGCCAGGGATCGAAGGCCATCTTCCGGCCGTCTTCGATTCCGACGAGGTTCGTGTCGGTGAACGCAGCGACGAACGCGCTCGCCGGGCGCAGGGCGACCTCTTCGGCCGTACCAGTCTGCACGATCTTGCCTGAGTCCATGACGGCGATGCGGTCGCCCAGTACGCGCGCGTCTTCGTAGTCGTGCGTCACGACGATGGTCGGGATGGAGAGCCCTTGCAGGATCGTCTTGAGCTCCCCCCGGACGCGGACGCGGGTCGAGATGTCGAGGGCGCTTAGCGGCTCGTCGAGGAGAAAGAACCTGGGGCGTCTGACGAGCGCCCGGGCGAGCGCGACCCTCTGTTGCTCGCCGCCGGAGAGCGAGCCGGGCATCGCGCGCGCCAGGTGGCGCACCCCGACGAGGTCCAGGGATTCCTCGACCCGTTTATTGCGCTCTCCCTTGTCGAGGCGGGAGATGCCGTAGGCGATGTTGTCCGTCACCGAGAGGTGCGGGAAGAGCGCGTAGCTCTGGACGAGGTAGCCCACGTCCCGGTCCTCCGGTAGCACGGTCCTGCCTCTCTCCTTCGTGTCCAGGAGCACGCGGCCGTCCAGCTCGACGCGTCCCTGGTCGGGGTCCATCAGGCCGGCCAGGATACGGAGCGTCGTGCTCTTGCCGCACCCCGAGTGCCCGATCAAGACGTGCGTCTCGGTGCCGATCTCGAGCGAGAGGTCCAGGGTGAAATCCCTGAGCCGCTTCCTGACCGAGAACGCCAGCAAGGGGTCAGGCCCCCTTTCCCTGGTCGAGCGCCGACGAAGCCGCCCGACGGTTTACCAGGCTAACGAGGAAAAGCAGGATAAAGGCGGTCAGGAGCAGGAGCGCCGACATGGCGACGGCCACGTCGAGGTCCGACTGCAGCGCCGTGTATATGGCGAGCGGGAACGTCTGCGTTTTGCCTGGCAGGTTGCCGGCGAACACGATGGTTGCCCCGAACTCGCCGAGCGCCCGGGCCAGGCTGAGCGCCGCGCCGGCGAGCATTCCCGGCAGCGCGAGGGGCACCATGATCCGCCAGAACGTGCCCCAGGGCGTTACGCCGAGCGTGCGGGAGACCGCGGGCAACTCCTTGTCCACGGACTCGAAGGCCTGCCGCGTCGTCACGACGAAGAAAGGACCGGAGATGAAAGTCTGGGCCATGACGACGGCTATCGCCGTAAAGGTCACGTCGACGCCGAACGCGGAGAACACGCCGCCAAGCAACCCCAGATTACCAAAGACGAGGAGCAGGCCGACACCGGCGACGGCAGGGGGCGCCACGATCGGCATCTGCACGCCGACCTCGAGGATTCGCTTGCCCCAAAATGAGGTACGCGACATCCAGTAGGCGAGAGGAGTGCCGAACGCCACGATCAGGAACAGCGACGTGAACGAGGTCTTCAAGCTCAAGAAAAGCGCCTGGTAAGCGATCGGGGTATTGAGGTTCGTGAACAACTCGACCGGGCCCATCGTGACGAAAACCGAGAGCAGGGGCAGGAACAAGAACGCGAGTATGATCGCGATGACGAGCGCCAACGCGAGACGCCCGAGCATCTGCTTTACGCCCACGCGTCTGCCCCGCAGGGGGCTTCCGACCGTCGTCATCGCCCCCCGGCCTCCCCTGATGGATCGCAGTTCACGTGTTCTGCTCCCCGACGCAGATTGCCGCGAAGGCCTCGGCCGCCGGCGACAACTGTCGGCCGCGTTCGGTCAACAGCACGAAGGGTCGCGAGAGGGAGAGACCGCGAACGCCGACCCGTCTGACGCTGCCGTGGGTCCCGACCGTGCGTAGGGGGACGACGCCGATGCCCGCGCCCGCCGCGACCGCGCCCGCGACCGCCGCGTTTGACCCCAGCTCCATCGCAACCCTGGGCCTCACGCCGGCAGCCGCCAGCCCCTCCTCTGCGGTCTGGCGCGTCCCGGAACCCTGCTCCCGCAACACGAACGGTCGATCAGCGAGGTCCTCGGGCGAGATCTCCGCCCCGGCGAGCCTGTCGGAGGCCGCGACCACCGGCACCAGCGCATCGTGGCCGACGACGGTGCCGACAAGCCTGGGGTCGTCGACCTCGTGGCCCACGACGGCGGCTTCGATCTCACGCCCCAGCAGGGCCGCGATGGCCTCGTCGGTGTCGTATACCCGCAGCTCCAGCGCGACGTCCGGGTAGCGTGCCGAGAACTCCGTCACGAGCCCTGGCATGAAGAGTTCTCCAGGGGTCGAGGAAGCGCCCACCACGAGCGGTCCGTGCGGGGCGGTGTGGCAGGCCATCTCCGTCTCCATGTCGGAGACTCCATCTAGAACCCGCCGCGCGTGTTCGGCGAGACACTCCCCAGCGGGCGTGGCCCGAAGAGGCCGCCCGCGCGTGAGCAACGCGACCCCGAAACGTTCTTCCAGCGTGTGCAGGTGGTTGGAGACCGCCGGCTGCGTCATGCCCAACTCTCTGCCCGCAGCCGAGAGCGAACCACACTCCAATATGCAGAGGTAGACGCGCAACCCGTGTATGCTCAGGCTCATTGGCGCAAGTTATCACAAGAAACTTATGGAAGCGATAAGAAAATCTTACATAAGGGTTAAGAGCGCGTGGCCGGCGTCGAAGGGCGAAGCCCGTCGGTTCGATGTCTTCCATCGGGGGCGCGTCGCGTATTGGAGGGCCGCACCCGGGTTATTACGGCCGTTTCGGTACGCGGGCTGGTGGTAACGGGCCGTCTCATTGCTTGCCCGGCAATCGGTGTCGATGCTACATTCCGTCCGTACGTTTATTTTCGGGAAGGGGAGATTCGAGTTGTCGACCAGACGCGCCTGCCTGGGGAGGAACTCGCCGAAGCCATCTCGACTTTGCGGGCGCGTAGGGCTCCGGCGCTCGGCGTGGCGGGGGGCCGGGGATAGCTCTCGCGGCGCAACGGGTGCTGGAGAACGGCGAGGGTGTTAGCCCTGGGAGGACCATGATAGACGTTGGCATCATTACCGGCTCGGGCATCTACGAGCTCCCCGGTGGCCGGGAGTCGCGCGTCGTCGAGAGCCGCTTCGGGAAGTCGGAGGTCTCGATCTTCCGGGTTGGACCGTGGACCGTCGGGAGTATCTCTCGCCACCAGAAAAACCACCGGCACCTGCCACACACGATCCCCCACCAGGCAAACCTCATGGCCCTCAGTCAACTCGGGGCGCGGGCGGTCCTCGCGACGACGGTCGTGGGGGCGGTAGACCTCGACGTACGTCTGGGACAGCCGATCCTGTTCGACGACCTCTTCTTTCCGACCAACCTCCTGCCCAACGGCGCCGAATGCACCGTCTTCACCGAGCCCGGCGACCCGGTACGGGGGCACCTTATATGGGATGAACCCTTTGCTCCACGCCTGCGGCGGAAGCTGGAGTCTACGGCCGGGGATCTGGGGCTGGAGACCACCGTCGGAGGCGTCTACGGACACACGAACGGCCCGCGGTTCGAGAGCCGGGCGGAGATCCGTTGGCTCGGCACGGCCGGGGTGACGGCCGTGAGCCAGACGTGCGGCCCCGAGGCTGTCCTGGCCGGGGAATTGCAGCTTCCCTACGCGCTGGTAGGCTTCCCGGTGAACTACGCGACCGGAGTCTCGCGGTCCAGCAGGGAGGATCTGGACCGGCTGCTCGCGCTCTCGACCGAGGTGCTTCCCCGGCTCGTACTCCGGACGGTGGAGACGTTGGAAGAAGAAGATCTCACCTTCGACCACGGGTACGTCTACAGGGTCGAGGGAGGGGTGGGCCCGCGCAATGGCTGATCCATGTTGAGAAAGGTGCAAACGTGCAGCGTCCGAGACTAGACCTGGTGGAGATCAAGGAGCGCCAACAACTGGCGTGGGCCTCCGGCGACTACGCGGTGTTCGGGGCGGCGTTGCTCATTATGAGCGAGCTTCTTTGCGAGGCCGTGGACCTCCGCCCCGGCCAGAAGGTTCTCGACGTGGCGACCGGCAGCGGCAACACGGCGCTGGCCTCCGCCCGCCGCTTCGGGGAGACGACCGGCATCGACTACGTCCCTGCCCTGCTTGAGCGGGGGCGGGAGCGGGCCGCCGCCGAGCGTCTGGAGGTCGCCTTCAGGGAGGGCGACGCCGAGAGCATTCCGTTCCCGGACGCTTCTTTCGACGTGGTGCTCTCGACCGTCGGGGTGATGTTCGCGCCAGACCAGGAGAAGGCGGCGGGTGAGTTGCTCCGGGTCTGTCGTCCGGGGGGGAGGATCGGCCTGGCGAACTGGACGCCGGATGGCTTCGCCGGGGAGCTGGGGAGCCTCTTCGGCAGTTACCTAACCTTCTCTCCAGGCCTGAAGCCGCCCGTACTCTGGGGCACGGAAGGGCGGCTGCGGGAGCTCCTGGGCGGCGCCGGAGATCTGCGGATCGCGCGGCGCAGCTTCGTGTTTCGCTACCGTTCGGCCCTGCATTACCTGGAGATCCTAAAGACCCAGCTGGGCCCTACCCGGGAGGCCTTTCTGGCCCTCGATCCGGAGAAGCAGGAGAGGCTCACGGGCGACGTCGTGGACCTCGTGGGCCGCTTCAACCGTTCGGAAGACGGGACGATGGTGGTGCCGAGCGACTACCTCGAAGTGGTCGTGACCAGGCGCTGAAGGCCGGACCTGGCCCCGGCTTCCCCGACGCCAATGATCCGTTAAATCGTCTGAAACGTTAAGGAACTAGCAATATTTTGCGCCACAACGTATGTTAAACGTATTGTGGCGTATACGACGTATAGCTGTTAGAGAGGAGCAAGATTGTCTGTTGCCGTCGGTATCGGTCTTACCAACGAGTGTAACCTCGCGTGCCCGCACTGTTACCGGCCCACGCTCACGCAGCAGCGTCTCTCCCTGCCGCAGGTCGAGACGATCCTGGACAACCTGGAGGTAGGGTCGGTCAACCTGGGGGTCGGGGAGAACGGGGTACACCCCGAGTACCGGGAGATGCTGGAGCTCTTCCGCCTCCGGGAGGTCAAGACCGCTATCACCTCGAATGGCTACAGCCTGGCGATGCTCACCGACGAGGAACTCGCGGGCTTCCACTCCGTCGAGCTCTCCTTCGACTTCCCAACCAAGGAGGAGATGGACGAGTTCCGGGGCGCGGGGGCGTGGGAGATGGCGATAGAGTCCCTGGAGCGCTGCCAGCGCCTCGGCATCTCG
>JACDFX010000430.1 GCA_013815575.1 Rubrobacter sp. | reverse complement strand
AACCTGAGCCAAGTCTCTCCCACTAGGCCCGCGCCGGCGCCCTGGCCCAGGTAGATGGCCGAGGCGTTGAGCGAGAGGGCGATGTTGCGGGTGCGAGGCGCGAGCTGCGCGACGCGGTACTGCTGCAGCGGGTTCAGGGCGAAGCCGGCGACGCCCCACACCGCGAGCGCCACAAGGGTTCCGGGCAGGGCCAGGGTGGTGCCGGCGAGCGTGACCAGCAGCGAGAACCCTAGAAGGGAGAGAGCGAGGAGGACGAGGATGGCCGCCATGAGCCTAGCGTAGCCCAGGTGGTCCGCACCGTAGCCGCCGAGACCGTTTCCGAACATGGCCGCGATGCCGAACAGGAAGAGGAGGCCGCTCACGCCGGCGCCGCCGAAGCCCGTGATCTCGGCGAGCAGCGGGCTCACGTACGTAAAGATCACGAACCCGCCCATGAGCCCCAGCGTCGTAAGGCAGAGCGCCGCGACGACCGCCGGTTGCTTGAGCGCGTCTATCCTCTCGCGCAGGCCCACGACCGGCTGTGCCTCGACCTGCGGCAGCAGCGACCGGATGCCGAGCATGGCGATGACGCCGAGGGCGGCAACCATCACGAAGGTCATCCGCCAGCCCGCGTAGGTGCCGATAATAGATCCCAGCGGTATCCCGATCACGAACGACACCGTAAGCCCCCCGGTGATGAACGAGATCGCCCTCCCCCGCCCCTCCGGAGGCCCCAGACCGGCCGCCACCGCAAGCGCCGTCGGCGTAAAGACCGCGGCCCCGAACGCCGCGAGCACCCGGCAAGCGAGCAAGAGCCCGAAGGTGGGCGCGAACACCGCCGCCGCGTTCGCCAGCGCGAACACCGCCATCGCCACCACCAGTACCCTCCGCGGCGCCATTCCTCCCGTCAGCGTGACGAGCACCGGGGAACTCACAGCGTAGGTCACGGCGAACACCGTCACCAGGTTCCCCGCCGCCCCGACGGAGACGGAGAGGTCCCGCGCAACCCCCTCGAGCAACCCCGCGAAGACGAAGCTCCCCGTCCCGATCGCGAAGGTCCCAAGCGCAAGCACGAGGAGACGGAGTCTCACGACGAGCAATTCTCCAACACGGTTACGGTCCAGGCGAATGATGGATCGTTCGCGGAGATCGCGCATAGGCCGGGAGGTAAGCCGGGCTTCCCGGCCAGCATTCCCCCTTCGCCCGTCAAACCTGCTTCCGCCCGCCGAAGAGCGAAGCCCCGGCGGCGGCCGTGGTGACGAGCCCGATGGCGGCGACGGCGCGGAGGTCGAGGAGCTCGCCGAGGACCAGCAAACCGACTAGGGCCGCGACGGCAGGCTCCAGGCTCATCAGGACGCCGAAGACGCGGGTGGGTAGATGTCTCAGGGCCTCCAGTTCGAGCGAGTAGGGGATGGCGGAGGAGAGGAGCGCGACGCCGAGGCCCAGGAGCAGGAGCTTCGGGTCGAGCAGGGCGTAGCCGCCGTCGGCGATGCCGATAGGCAGGAGGACCAGGGTTCCGACGCACAATGAGATCACGAGCCCCGTCCCGCCCGGGAACGCACCCCCGACCCTGGCGCTGAGAAGGATGTAGGAGGCCCAGAATACCCCGGCGAGCAGCGCGAACATCACGCCCGCGGGGTTCAGGTCAGACGCCCCCAGAACGTTCAGGGGTGCTAGCAGGAGCACACCCGTGGCGGCGAGCACGACCCAGAGCCCGTCCAGCGGGCGCCGGGATCCCGCAACGGCGACACCCAGCGGCCCAACGAACTCCAGCGTCACGGCCACCCCGAGCGGTATCCGGTCGATGGCGAGGTAGAGCGAGAGGTTCATCGCGGCCAGCGCGAGCCCGAAGACGACGGCGAGCCCGTACTCGGCCCGGGCGTAGCCGCCAAGCTTCGGGCGCCACAACAGGAGCAGAACGAGCGCGGACAGCGAGATCCTGAACAGCACGGTCCCGCCGGGCCCCACGGAATCGAAGAGCCCCTTGGCGATTGCCGCACCTAGCTGCACCGATCCTATCGAGAACAGCACCAGCCCCGTCGGCGGGATGCCCCGCGACCGCTTGGCGGGCTCGGCTACTAGATCCTTCTGCAAAGCGGGGTGGGCCTTTCGGGTCGACTCCGTGGAGCGGAGAGTCTAGCACCGGCGCAATAATCGTCCCCCTCTCCGGGTAATGTAAGACCTAGTTCGAAGAGAGGAGACCAGATGACCGACCAGAGCAACCCGCAGGGCGAGTCCGAGCCCCTCAACTGGGCGTGCACGAACTGCGGCTACCGCGTGGAGGGGGAGCCGCCCCCGGAGAAGTGTCCCGACTGCGGCGCGGACAAAGAGATGTTCGACGTGGTGCCGATACCTGGGTTCTAGCCCGTCGCCGCGCTCTACTGTTGCTCTTTTAGCCTCTCGACGGCTTTTACGAGGTCGCCCATGCCCTTGCGGCGAACGAGGCGGGTGTCTTTGTAGAGAAACGGGTTCAGGCGCCACCGGCTCTCATAGGGTGCGCCGGAGAGGTCCTTGTAGCGGACGAGGACGTGGCTGCCGGTTCGCAGGTTTCGTGCTTCGAGGAAGGGGATCAGGGAGTTCAGGTCGTCCCAGTAGCAGCTGATCTCACCGTGCGGCGGCAGGAAGTCCAGGCCGTCCCTGAAGTAAGGCAACTCCGAGATGACGAAGCCGCTGGAGTTCTCGATGGGGGTAGAAAATTCGAAGGTTATGTCCCTGGCCGCACCCTCGCTGACGTTGCGTATGACGACGTCGAGCTCTGGAAGGTCGTCGTAGTCCTCC
>JACDFX010000067.1 GCA_013815575.1 Rubrobacter sp. | reverse complement strand
ATCCCCGACTTTTTGCAGAGCGTCAAGGACGGCAACGAGCGGCTAATGGGCTTCGGGCACAGGATCTACAAGAACTACGACCCTCGCGCCCGCATTATTCGCGGCCACGTGGACGAGGTGCTGGAGGCGACCGGCAAGACCAGCCCGCTCTTGGATACCGCAATCGAGCTCGAGAAGCGGGCGCTGGACGACGAGTACTTTACCGACCGCAAGCTCTACCCCAACGTGGACTACTGGTCCGGGATCATCTACGAGGCAATGGGCATCCCGACCGACGCCTTCACCGTTATGTTCGCCATCGGCCGGACCCCCGGCTGGACGGCCCAGTGGCTAGAGCTCATGAACGACCCCGAGTTCAAGATCGCACGCCCGCGCCAGATCTACACCGGCCCCCGCGAGGCCGACTACGTCCCAATAGGTGAACGCTAGAACGCCCACCCCTCCGCGCCCCCAACGATTAGCGGCCGGCCACTCCGGCGGTCGCTAATCCCCACCGATTACCGCTTCGTAGAGGCGGCGCTGGCGGGTGAGGGCTTTGCGGTAGGTTTCGTGACGCTCGGGGTCGGGCTGGAAGGTCTCGCCCAGGTAGGTTGGGGCCTCCTCTATTCGGGGGCCTCCGAGCGCTTCCAGGGCGAGGAGGGTCGCGCCGCGGCTCGAGGCCTCTTCGACGCCGGAGAGGGTTACGGGACGGCCGAGGGCGTCGGCCATGATCTGGGTCCAGGCCGGGGAGTTGAAGAGGCCCCCGCCGGTGCCGATTACCTGTTTATCGCCAGGGGAGGCTTCCTGCAGGATCTCGGCGATAGTGGCGAAGCGGTAGGCGACGGCCTCCATGGCGGCGCGTAGGATCTCTACCGGCGTATTGCTCATCGAGAGGCCCGAGATGGTCCCGTTCGCCTTGTCTGCCCACGTTGGGCCGCGCTCGCCGTTCAGGATGGGGAGGAAGGTGAGGCCGTGGGCGTCCGGCCCCATCTCCGCGAGAAGCCTCTCGGTCTCCTCCGGGTCAGGCAGGCGGAGGGTCTCCCTGAGCCAGCCGACGAGGTTACCCCCGTCCGAGAGCGCCCCGCCCATGACGAAGCGCCCCCGGTCCGCCCTGTAGCACCACGGGCCCGGCGGTATCTCGACCGAGTCGGCCTTCCAGAGCACCCGCATCGCGCCGCTCGTGCCGACCATGAGCGCGAGCCGGTCGTTCCCCGTGCAACCGCTCCCCACGTTCGAGCACGCGCCGTCCCCGACCGCCTGGAACCAGGGGACGTCTCTGAGTGCGGGCCAGCGTTCGGACCACTCCCGCTGAAGACCCATACGAGGTTCGTCGGAGAGGGCGGAGAGTTGTGCTTCATCCACGGAGACGGCTTCGAGGGTCTCGGTGTCCCAACGGTTCGCGTTCTGGTCGTAGAGGCCCGTGGCCGAGGCCATCGAGGCGCCGACGGAGGGAGGGCCCCCGAAGAGGCGGGCGTAGAAGTAGTCTGCGGGGGAGACCCAGTGCTCCGTGCGTTGGGAGCCGTCCGAGTTGGTGCTCTGTAGCCAGAGCAGCTTGGCTGGCCAGTAGCTGGAGTGGAGGGGGGCGCCGGTGCGGCGATGCGTGGCCCGTTCGTCGAGCCGGTCCCGCAGGTCTCTGGCGGCGTCGGCGGCCCGGCGGTCGGCCCAGGTCAGGATGGGGGTGGTCGGTCGGCCGTCTCGCCCGACGCCAAGCACCGAGTGCCAGAAGGTGCCGGTCGCCACACAGGAGATCTCGTCGCCGCCGGCGCGGGAGAGGGCGCCGTCTATGGCGCTGGCGACGAGATCCAGGAGCTCGTCGGCGTCCTTCGTGGCGCCGCCGTCCGGGGTGTAGTCGAACTCGTGGTCGAGCTTGATCTCCGAGTCTTCGACCGCGTCGCCGCTGGCGTCGTGCAGGGCCGCGCGCACGGAAGACGAGCCCACGTCCACGGACAAGACCCTCGCGTTCTCCGAACCGTCTAGAGCCACCATTCCACCCCCGGAAGAGATCCCGGTCCAAGTCTAGCAAGGGCGCGGGGGCGGTGGGTGGGCATGTTTAGTGATGGACTGGCCGCGGGTACGCAGGTGGCGTTGGGTAAAGGCTTTCCGAGGAGGAGTTCGATGGCTAGCGAAGACCGTCTACGGGAGCTTGAGGAAAAATACGAGGGGTTCACGGTCTACGACAACGCGGGAAGCAAGATCGGAAAGGTAGACGACCTTTTCGTGGACGAGACGGACAACGAGGAGTACATCGGCGTCAAGATGGGCTTCTTCGGGTCGAAGTCCACCCTGATCCCGACCGAAATCGTCCGAATAAACGAGAGCGACAGAACGATAGAGGTCTCGGAATCCAAGGACCACGTCAAGGACGCCCCGAGCTTCAGCGACGACGAGGACGTCACCGGGGAGTACGAGGAACGCATCCGCCGCCACTTCGGCCTGGAGACCCTCGAAGGCCGATCCGGTAGCGGCTACTCAGGCGAAGCCGCCGGCGGCGCGGCAGCGGGCGCAACTTCTGGAACCTCGAACGGCGAGGACCGGGAATATTCGGATCAGGGTTCGTCCTCTACGACGGGCGACGATGACCACGAATCGTCGGGCCGGAATACCCGCGAGGAGACGTACGGCTCTTCCTCCGGCGCCGCGACCGCGGGAAGCACCGGGGCTTCCGGGTATCAGCAGGGGTCCGGGGAATCGTCGGGCTCGGAAGGATACCGCGAGGAGAGCGGCTCGGAAGGGTACGGGACGCAGTACGGGAATACGGAATCTTCCGGCTCGACGGGCTCTTCCTCGGGGGAGGGTTCCTCCGGGTCCAAGCCGACCACCACCCGTCAGACGGAAGAGACCGAGACCTTCCAGGAGGGCGGTCGCACCAAGATCCGTCGCCGCATCATCCGCGAGGAGGTCACCGACGCGGACGACCAGGGGACGAACTCCTAGCCGCCAACAGCACTCGGTGGGGACGGAGAATCGTCTTTTCCCCCCGCCGGGCGCTTTTGGCTCTCTCAGGCGGGCCAGCGGCCTCCGGGCAGGTGCGTTCCTCTTGCCTCCCGTATGACATAGGCCCACGCGAGAACCGTCGCCCCGTGGTCCGTGCGGGCCGGGATGAGTACGCGCCGGTAGGGGCTTGCGGGATCTCCGGTTACGAACCCTTCCAGGTGGTCGATAGCGGGCAACCTCTTCTCCGGGTCGTCGAAGGCGTACAGCTCTCCGAAGACGACGGGTCCTTCCGGCTCCGGTGCCGGTAATTGTCCCGGATCTCGGCGCGTCTCTGCGTCGCGCAGGGGGTCCTCGGTTCCAACGTCCAGGATGTTCTGCCCGGGTACCACGAGGGCCGGGTAGCCCTCTGGCAGATCGTAGAGGGTGCCCTCGACGGTTGCTTCGTGCACCCGCAGGGCGCCACCGCAGTAGTGGTGGTTGCGCCGGCCGCGCTTGAGCGTGCCGTAGAAGAACATGTCGAACGGGGGACGGCCAGGGCGGTGCACGACCGCGTTGCCTCCTCTCGTTCTCTACGAACCTGCCGCGATGATGAGGGAGGCCACCTCGTCCAGATCTGCCCCGACGACGTCGGGGGTCTGGACTAGCGGGTCGAGGACCATGCCGGGCCTCGCCACGAAGGCGGCGGCGCATCCGGCCCGCATCGCGCCCGCCACGTCCCAGGCGTGGGCGGCGACGAGACGGACCTCTCCCATTTCTACCCCCAGGCTCTCCGCGGCGGCGCGGTAGGGTTCGGGGGCGGGCTTCAAGCGTTTCACGGTGTCGGCGGAGAGTATCCTCTCGAAGCGGTCCGCGAGGCCCGCGTTGGAGAGTTGGGCGTTTGCGACCTCCTCAGTGGAGTTCGTCAGGGCGGCGAGTCTGATGCCGGCGTCACGCAGGCGGTCGAGGGCCGCCGGCGCCTCCGGGTGCGGCGGCAATTCGCGCATCCCGGCGAGGATGTATCCCTGATCCTCGTCCGAGAGCTCCATACCATGCCGGGCGGCGGTCATCCGAAGGGCGGCGCCGCCGATGGTTCCGAAGTCCGAGTAGGAACCCGTCACCGTCGCGACCAGCGCTGACTGGAGGAGCTGCTGAAACCACTCGCGCCGGATCGAACCGTCGCCGAAGACCCGCTCGAAGCGGGGGTCGAGCGCCCCCAGATCCAGCAGCGTCTCGTTGACGTCGAAAACGATAACCCTCGGCATTTAGCCTCCCCTGTCACTCTGGTCGTGTACCCGTTGCGTCTCCGGCACGTCAGGCGCCGGAACCGGCCTCCGGGGCGCGGGCCACGAATCTACTCTACAAGGTAGCCGGCGCGCGCGTCCAGCCTACCCGGTCCGCCGGTGACGTGATCTGGTACTAACGGCCGACGAGCAAGGCGTAGTCCACCTTTATGCAGCGGTTCATGACGACCGTCAAGCCGCGTTCTTGCGCGTATGCGGCGGCCTCTTCGTTGACGATGCCTGACTGCATCCACAAGATCCGGGCGCCGGCGGCCACCGCGTCCCGGGCCACGGGCATCACCTCCTCGCTCCTGCGGAACACGTCCACGATATCTACCCGCGACGGGATCTCCGTGACTACAGAGAACGGCTCCTCGCCGAGCACCGGACCGTCGAGGCGCGGGTTTACGGGGAAGATCTCGAACCCGAAACCCTGCAGGGCTCGGGCGATGGCGTGGCTCGTCCGGTACGGCCTGTCCGAGAGCCCGACGACCGCGACGGTCCTCGAAGCGGACAGGAGGTCCCGGATCTCGTCCCTACCGGGGTTCTGGTGCAACGCCGCTCCTCTCCCGGCCAGCCCCGACTCCCAAAGCGGCCAGCTCTTTACCCTTGGCCTCCACCATGACGTCTGTCTCCCGCCCGTCCAGGGCCTCGACCACGGCCTCCCAGTCCTCCGGTTCGACGGAGTAGGCGTGGGCGCCGGGGCGCTTTTTTGGGTCCTGGCTGGAGAGGTGGATCTTGGGCCGAACACCCCTCACCTCCCAGGTGGGTAGCGCGAGGTCGAAAGCCTCCCCGAGCGTCAGGCCGCCCGAGTTCAGGCGGTGGTGGAGGTTATCCGTTATTGCCGGGATGCCGAGGGCGCGGGCGGTGTGCGAGATCTCCGCTACCGTCCAGATCCGCTCGTCGTTCTCCAGCGCGAGGTAGCGTAGAATGCCCGTCTCCGGCCGCAGAGCCTCGACGAACCGGGCGACGGCGGCGGGCCTGTCGTCGTAGGCGCCGCCGAGGTGCAGCACGACCACGGCGTCGTCGCCCCCTATCAGGTCGAAGACGCGGGTGGCGTAGCGAAGCTCGTCCAGGCTGCGTTCGGCCGTCTGGGTGTTCGGGCTGCCCGGGTTGATGAACTGACCGGGGTGCATGCTCAGGCGGACGTCCAGGGCACGGGCGAGGGCACCGATCTCGCGCAGGTCATCGCCGTGCTCCTCCGTCCAGTCGTAGGGGAAGGATGGGTGGGAGGCGAAGGGGATCAGGCCCTGCCCGATCCTGAAGAGCCGGAGGCCCCGCTCCGCGTTCCACCGGACTATGGTCTCCAACCCCAGCAGGTTCTCCCAGACGAGGGCGCGCACCTTCTCCCCGTCCCCGAGGCCCGCGAGCCGCAGCGTGCGGTTCGTGGTCGCCGGAAGCGTAAGGTTCTGCGCCGGGTAGCCGAGACGGACCATGCCAAGAAGATACAACGCCGGGTCCCATTTTGCCGGGTCCGAACGCCCTCTTTCGGGGACTCTACTGCAGGATCGCCGCGACGAGGAGTGGTACGACGACGATGGTGGCGCTCAGGCGGAAGAGGTGCGTAAAGGCCACCCTAACGAGGTCCGCGTCCGTCTCCCCGGTGATGGAGAGGAGAATGCCCATGCCGCCTGGGGCCGCGGCGAAGGTGGCTGTCTCGGGATCGAAGCGAAAGGCCCTGACCAGGAGATAGGCCGCCCCCGCCCAGGCCAGCATCTGCGTGGCGTTTACGATGAGCGCCGCCCCGGCCAGCTGGAAGAGCGTCTCGAAGAACTCGGCTGAGAGCCCGAGGCCGATGATGCCGCCGCCCGAAACCTGCACCACCAGGTCGAACCATCGCTCCGGGACCGCGCCCCTGACGGAGACGCGCGCAACGCCTGACCCGACGAGCGCCCCGAGAACGCCCGCGGCCGGCAGCGGCGTCAGCGACAGGCCGAGCGTTCCCCCGAGGAGGCCGGCGGAGGCGATCAGGGTGAACCTGAAGACGGCGCCCCTGTCTTGTGGCCCGAGACCGTCGTTCCTGTTCGACGGACCTTCGGGTGCGGAGTGGCGGGTTAGCGAGCGGGAGAGGAACAGGTTCGCGGCGAAGATCACCAGCAGCAGGCGCGAGAGGTGGACGGCGGCGACGGCGGGGCCGTCCGCGCCGAGGCCCGTCCCGATGGTCGCCATCTCGGTGAGGCCGCCGGGGGCCGCCGCGAAGAGCGCCGTTACGGGCGTCATCCCCGTCAGGGCGACCGCGGCGCCTGCCGCCGCCAAGCCGGAGAGGAGAAAGACCGCCGCAAGGACGGCCGCCGGAAACAGCGTCCTCGTCCCGGCGGCCAGGGAATCGCGCGAGATCCTCAGCCCGACCAGAACCCCGACCAGTATTTGCAGCATCTGGTTGAGCGGCGGCGGGGCCCCCACCTCCGGAAAACCCAGAACGGCCAGGAGGAGCCCGACGCCAACCATCGCGCCCGTAAACGACGCCGCGGGGACGCGCAGCCGGTTGCAGGCGTAGGCGCCCAGGAGCGCGGCGACCGGCGCCGCGAAGAGTACCCACGCGTCTGGCGTCTTGGATCACCCCCCATGCCTGCCCTTGCGGGCAAGAAAAAACCCCGACCGTGAGGCCGGGGCGAAGACTCCTTATCTTGCGGCGTCTCTAGGCGTCACCCTCCAGGACGAAGGTGACCGCGAGGTTCACCTTGTACCCGGTGATGTTGCCATCCTGGATAAGGACGTTCTGGTCCTTGATCCAGGCGCCCTCAACCCCGCGAAGCGTCGAAGTGGCACGGTTTATGGCTTGCTGAATGGCGTCCTCGAAACTCGTCTGCGAGGTCGCGCTCAACTCGGTTATGCGTGCTACGGACACGAATTCTCCTCTCTCCTGTTTTCTTTCTTTCCCTACAGGCACCTCTACCCGTCACCGCACGATGCAAAACGCTTCAGACGGGTAGTGGAGGTCGTGGTCGAAGCGCGGAGACGGCTAGCGGCGTGATTCTCAGAAGCTCTGCGCCCTTGCGGGCTGCTTTAGAGTTCCTTGACGAGCACGGGGTCGGTGGTGGGCTTGTCCGACCCGCCGGCGGGCTCTACGGTGACAGCTATGGTGTCGGCCTCGCTGAGGGGCGTGGTAATGGCGGTCGCCGCCATGTTGCCTGACGAATCAAGCAGCCCGCTAGGCTCGGGCACGTCGTCGTTTATAACCCAGACCTGTCCCGTGCGGTCGTCCGGCAGAGGGGGCATGTCCTCGACCACGATGATGGCGCGGTCGTCCCTGAGGGCCGTAACCTCTGCGCGGGCGCCCTGCTCGGACCAGGTGCCGCCCAGCTTTATCTCCCTGGGCTCCCGTGCTTCGCTGGCGGTGCGCGCCTCCTCGACC
>JACDFX010000429.1 GCA_013815575.1 Rubrobacter sp. | reverse complement strand
CCCCCGGGCCGCCTCTACGGACGAGGCGAGATCCGCGTCCGCACCCGACCACTTCGCGGCGAACTCCATCGGGTCGGCCTCGTAGTGCAGGCGGCGGCGGACGACCTCGACGCGTTCGGCGGGGTCCGGGCTGCCGGCGACCTCGACCGTGATCCCAAACCTGTCCAGGAGCTGCGGCCTGAGCTCCCCCTCCTCCGGGTTCATCGTCCCAACTAGGATAAAGCGCGAAGGGTGGCGCACGCTCACCCCCTCCCGCTCGACGTGGTTGGTGCCCATAGCGGCGACGTCCAGCAGCAGGTCGACCAGATGGTCCGAGAGGAGGTTCACCTCGTCCACATACAGGATTCCCCTGTGGGCCGCCGCAAGCAACCCCGGCTCGAACGCCTTGCGCCCCTCCGCCAGCGCCTTCTCGATGTCAAGCGTCCCGGCCAGCCGGTCCGTGCTCGCCCCCACCGGCAACTCCACCAGCCGAACCGGACGGGTTTCGGTTGCGGCGTCGACCGGGTGCGGTCCTGCCGGGCACTCCGGGTTCGGAGCCCTCGGGTCGCACGAGTACGGGCAGCCTGGGATCACCTCTATCGGGGGCAGGAGCTTCGCCAACGCGCGCACCGCGGTGGACTTCGCCGTCCCCTTCTCGCCCCGCACGAGAACACCGCCGACCTCCGGGGAGACGGCGTTCAGGAGCAGGGCGAGCTTCAGGTCTTCCTGGCCGACAATGGCGGAGAGGGGGTAGGGTGCGTTCATCGGCGGACCATCTTTCGTGCGGAGGTCGCTACCATCACCAATCCGCCCGCGAGCAGAAGGGCTACCAACCCTCCGAATAAGAGCCTGGAGTTCAGGATCATGGGAAAAAAGAAGTTGAATGCGACGATCACGATCCAGAGCAACCCGCCTAGAAGCGCGTACCTGAGCAAACGGCTTCCTCTCATCCTCGCTCCTCCAGCATACCCTCGTTCTCCAGGTACGCCGCCTTGAGCGCCTGGAGGACCTCCGGATCCGGCTCGGACCACAGCCCGCGTTCGGCCGCTTCGAGGAGACGCTCGCTTATGGCGCGCAGGGCCCAGGGGTTGGACTGCTGCATGAAGTCACGGACGCCTTCGTCGAGGACGTACTTTCTGGTCACGTCGCGGTACATCCAGTCTTCTACGACGTTGGCGGTGGCGTCGTAGCCGAAGAGGTAGTCGACGGTGGCTGAGAGCTCGAAGGCGCCCTTGTAGCCGTGGCGCTGCATGGCCTCGATCCACTTGGGGTTCGCCACGCGGGAGCGGAAGACGCGCCTGGCCTCCTCCGAGAGGGTCCTTGTCTTGACCCTAGACGGGTCCGCGGAGTCCCCGATAAACGCCTTCGGGTCGCGGCCGGTGAGGGCGCGGACGGCGGCGATCATGCCCCCGTGGTACTGGAAGTAGTCGTCCGAGTCGAAGAGGTCGTGCTCCCGGTTATCCACGTTCTTGACCGCGACCTCCGTCCGCCTAAGGTTATCCTCCATCGCCCCCCGCGCCTCGACGCCGTCGAGCCCCTTACCGTAGGCGTAGCCGCCCCAGACGGCGTAGACCTCGGCCAGGTCCGCGTCGTCGCGCCAGTTGCGGGCGTCCATGAGCGGCAGGAGACCGGCCCCGTACGCGCCGGGTTTGCTACCGAAGATGCGGGTGGTCGAGCGGCGCCCGTCGGCACCGTTCTGCTTCTCCTCGTCGGCGTGCTTTTTGACGAAGTTCATGTCTTCGGGCTCGTCCAGATCGGCCACGGTGGTGAAGGCATCGTCCATGAGAGAGATGAGGTTCGGGAAAGCGTCCCTGAAGAAACCGCTGATCCTGACCGTAACGTCGATCCTCGGCCGCCCGAGCTCTTCGAGGGGAATCACCCCAAGCCCCGTCACCCGCCGCGACTCCTCGTTCCACACCGGCCTGACGCCGAGCAGCGCCAGTATCTCCGCCACGTCGTCCCCCTGCGTCCGCATCGCCGCCGTCCCCCAGACCACGATCCCGACGGTCTCCGGATACCGTCCTTCTTCTTCCAGATACCGCCGCAAGAGGTCGTCCGCGAGCCCCCGCCCGACCTCCCAGGAGAGCGCGCTAGGCAACGCCTTCGGGTCCACCGAGTAGAAGTTCCTCCCCGTCGGCAGCACGTTGACCAGCCCCCGCGTCGGAGACCCCGACGGTCCCGCAGGCACGTACCCGCCCCCGAGCCCACCGAGCAGGTTCTTCATCTCCTCCGGCGTTCGCCCCAGCCGCGGCACGACCTCCCCCGCCGCGAACCGCAGCGACCGCTCCACGCCCGCGTCGGAGACACCCAGGATCTCCTCGCACACAGATCCGGCAGCCTCTACGTCCCAGCCACGCTCTTCCATCTCTAATAAGAGCGTCTGCTGCGCCTCCTCCAGGCGGTCGATCAGGTCCGAGGCCGTCGCCACGACGCCGGGGAACCGCCAGGCGAGCGCGACGGGTGCCTCGGCCCTCACGCCGCCGTCCTCCGCGAGGCTTCTCTCGTCGAGCCCGTAGGCGCTTCCGACGGCGCGACGCAGTCCGGACGTTTGTCCGCTTCCTATCCGGAGGATCGCTGCGAGCAGGTGACGGAAGGGTTCGCCTTCAGGTGTTTCCCCGAGTACGTGGAGGCCGCCCCTAATAGGGAGGTCTTTTATCTCGCAGAGGTAGCCGTCTACGTGGTTGAGGAAGTCGCCGAACTCTTCGGGTTGTTCTTCTACGCCGAGGTCGCGGTGGAGTTCGGCGTCGCGGAGGGTCTCCCAGATCTGGACGCGGATGGCGGGGAGC